>CAJMOS010000005.1 GCA_905215015.1 uncultured bacterium
CCGGGGAAGGACTGCGGGTGGGCCGACCGAGAGGTGGTGGGGATCGGCGCGAGGGGGGAGCGGGGGGTGCACAAGAGTGATCTGATCCAGTACCTTCTCTCGGATACCGTGACGGAAGTGACGGCACGTCTGTGCACGCTGGAAAAGAAGGGTGCGGACGGAAAGCCCATCGGTGTGGACGATAATGCCTTCTGCATTTACCGCATGAAGAACGGAGCCGTCGGTACCATGCGTGCGAGCTGGACGTTCTATGGGGAAGAGGACAACAGTACGGTGATTTACGGGACCGGGGGGACGATGAAGATCTATACTGATCCCCGGTTCTCAATCATCATCAACCACCCGGACGGCACTCAGGACTGCTATGCGGTCGATGCAATCCAGACCAACGACAACCAGACGACAAGCCACGTCATCGACGCATTTGTCGCCTCGATGAAAGCAGGTTCTCCGGCCATCTCCGCTTCGTCGGTGATGCCGGCGATGGAAGCGGTGTTTGCGGCAATCGAATCGTCCGTGACGGGACGTACGGTCAAGGTAGGAAAGTAAGGAGGCGATGATGAAACTCGGGGTTGTGAGCTCGATTTTTACTGGTTGGGATTATGACGCGATGATTGAGACGGCAAGTCAGATTGGATTCGAATGCGTGGAAGTTGCCTGTTGGCCGCAAGGAAAAGCGGAACGGCGCTATGCTGGTGTGAGCCACATCGACAGCGAGCATCTCACGAGCGAAAAGGCGAGCCATATACGTTCTTTTGCCGCTGACCACCATCTGTCTCTTTCCTCCCTGGCGTACTATCCGAACACAATGGATCCCGATTTGGAGAAACGGAAACGGATTATCGAGCATCTCTATTCGGTGATCGACGCCTCTCAGACTCTTGATGTCGGCATGGTGACGACCTTTATCGGACGCGACCAGCACAAGCCCATCGGCGAGAACATCGACGAGGCGGTCGACGTATGGCGCCCGATTCTCTCCTATGCGCAAAAGAAGGGGGTGAAGGTCGCCATCGAGAACTGCCCGATGCTGTTCGGTCCCGACCAGTGGCCGGGTGGACAGAACCTTTTCACCTCGCCGGTCATTTGGAACAAGCTGTTCCAGTTGCTTCCGTTCTCCAATTTCGGGCTCAACTTCGACCCGAGCCATTTTGTCTGGCAACAGATGGACTATGTGAAGGCGGTCCACGATTTCAAGGGCAAGCTGTTCCATGTCCATTTCAAGGACATCAAACTTAACCGCGACAGGCTTGCCGAATGCGGGGTGCTCGCCTATCCCCTTGATTACATGACTCCCAAACTTCCGGGGCATGGGGACGTGGACTGGGGCGCATTCGTCTCCGCCCTTACCGATGTCGGCTATGATGCATACGCCTGCGTCGAGATGGAGGATCGCTTTTACGAGGGGAGCCAGGAGCGGATCATCGACAGCCTGAAGCTTGCATACCATTACCTGCGGAATTTTGTCATCTGAAGGGGTGATCATGGAGAAACGGAAGATCATCGTCAATTCGAACTGCTATCATGGCTATTCCCTCAAGGAAGCCGCCGAAGGGATCGCCCAAGCGGGATTCCATCATATCGAGCTGACCGCGACGAAAGGATGGACGGAACATGTCTTTCCAACCATGAGCTTCCAGGATTTGCTTGAGAAGCGGGAAATGCTTCGGGACTACGGTCTTGCCGTGCCGGCAATGAGCGGACACTGCAACCTGATGGACCCAGAGCGTATCCCCGATTTTGTTCGGAACATCCATCTTGCCCATTTCTTCGGCGCCGCCATCATCGTCTCGAGCGTAGGAGAAGCCCACCTGAAGGATCGGATGGAAGGAGGGACGGATGAGGTGGTGAAGCATATCCGTTCGTTCCTTCCAATCCTTGAGGACTATGGCATGACCTTGGTCCTTGAGACGCATGGAGAGCATGGTACGGCAGCGAAGCTCGCACCGATTGTTGATGGCGTGGAGAGCAGCCACCTCGCCATTTGCTATGACACGGCCAACGCGATTTTCTATGGAAACGTGCAGGATACTTCCGATTTGGAAAGCCAGATCGGCCATGTCCGCTATCTCCATCTGAAGGACAAGGCAGGAAAGCGACGGGAATGGGATTTTCCTGCGCTTGGAGAGGGGTATGTGGATTTTCCCGCAATTTTCTCTCTTCTTGAGAAGCACCATAATCCGGCTCCATTCTCCATCGAGATTGAGTTCACCAAGGCCGGTCCTGGGTCGCTCGATGCAGTGAACGAAGCGGTCGCGCTCAGCGGTCAATACCTGAGTAGCCACGGATTCATCCTGTGAGGGAGATGTGATGAAACGGATCTTGCTTGTCGGACTCGGAGGAATGGGAAAAGTCCACTATGCGAACTACCAGCACTTGGGCGGCATGGCCCATGTCGTGGCTGCAGTTGGAAACGGTGATGCAGACCGGAAGACTGCCGCCGGATTCTCCCTCCCTTTTTTCACCTCAATCACAGAGGCAATCCAAAACCATGGGGAGATTGATGTCGTGGACATCACGACTCCCAGTTTCCTGCATGTCGCAGGATGTCTCGAGGCTCTCCAGTTGGGTCGAGACGTGATCTGCGAGAAGCCATTGGCTCTCCGCCGGGCGGATGCGGAGCAAATTTTCGATGCCTCCCGGCGAGTCGGCCGCCTTGTGCTGCCCGCCCATGTGCTCCGCTATACCCATGAGTATGCCGTTCTTCACGACCTTGTCGCCTCCAGGCGGTATGGAAGAGTGTTGGGTGCCTCGTTTACCCGTCTTTCCGCGGTGCCTGCCTGGGCCCGGGGAGGGTGGTTGTTCGACTCGAAGAAAAGTGGAGGAGTGCCATTCGACCTCCATATCCATGATCTGGACATGATTGTTGGTCTCTTCGGCAAGCCCAGCAAGGTGGAGAGCCGAATGGAAACGGGAGACCCTCACGTTGGGGATACATATCTTGCGGTTTCCTATGGGTACAAAGACCTTGCCGTCAGGGCTGATGCGGGGTGGATCAATGCGCCGATTCCCTTTACCGCCACATGGCGCGTCGTTTTTGCCAAAGCTCTGGCCGTCAACGATGGAAAAGCAGTATGTATATATCCGTCAGACGGCGCCGCGTACAAGCCGGATATCTCTTATCCGGTCACGGTCTCGACCGGTATTAACGTTCCTCCGACAGGATGGTATTATGAGGAATTGAAACGGCTTCTTATGGTCCTTGAAGGGCGGTCTGAGCCACTTGTCCGTACAGAGGAAGTGCTCGCCGAGCTTGGCATTCTGGAAACGTTGTGAGAGGTTCGGCGTGAGAAAGAAAAGCGCACATTCCTACGAGGAGATTGCCCGCTCGTCGGGGGTCTCGATTTCCACCATTTCTCGGGTCATCAACCGGTCGGCCTCTGTCTCTCCCGTCATGCGCGACAAGGTGATTGCAGCTCTCCGGGAAAGGGGAATCGACGTGGCGTCTATTGACTTCGAGCCACTTCCTCGTGACGACCTTTTTATTTTCAATGTCCCGACTTTGAAAAACCCATTCTATTCTCCGATTATCGAGGCTGCGCGTCTCGACGCCGAGCGGCATGGCTACCATCTTTTGGTCAGCGAGAACCCGTTGAATACTGCTACGGTGGACGGATTCCTTTCTCTTCTCAGGAGAACCAAGGCCAGCGGGCTAATCTGTGTGAACTCTGTATCGCGCCCGATCCTCCGTAAAATTGCCGGAGAAATCCCGATGGTCTGCTGTTGCGAGGGGGACAATGACAGCGGAGTGCCCTACGTGACGATTGATGATGAAGCGGCGGCTGAGGATGCAGTGAAATATCTCTTGAGTCTCGGACGGAGACGAATCGCTCTCATCAATGGTCCGGAGAATTTCAAATATGCCAGGGCACGCCTGAAAGGGTATGCCCGCGCGCTTGCGACGGCCGGCATCGAAATGGATCCTTCCCTCATCGCCTCGGTTTCCGCAGACATGGATTTCGAGATGGCAAAAGCCCATGCGGAGCGGATGTTTTCCTTGGACAGGAAACCTGATGCGTTCTTCTGCATCTCCGATGTGCTTGCATCTGCTGCGATCAAGGCCGCATTCGCCAAGGGACTCAATGTGCCGAGGGACATCGCGGTTGTCGGTTTCGACAATATCCAGGTCGCCAAAATCATGCGTCCCTCCCTGACCACAGTCTACCAGCCTACCGACCAGATTGGCACGCTTGCCGTGGAAATGCTGCTGAGAATCCTAAAAGACGGAACGGACGCGGTGCAGTCGGTGACGCTTGGTGCCGAGCTCATCATCCGCGAGTCAACGGTCGCCTATTAGGAAACCATCGCGCTTTCTCCATGTCTGCCATCTTCTCGAGACGGGTGAAATCGTTCCATGCAGGAAGGACGTGATGATGAGGTAGGGAAGGGAAGATCCGCCAGATTCCTTGGGGATCTTCCCCGTCGTTCAATCAAGGCCCATGACCTCTTTGGTGAAGCCTTCAAGCCACTCCTCGACATGCTCGTCCGGCACATCGAGCTTGCGGTAGGTGGGTGTCGCCGTCGGGTAGCCGCCAACCTCGTCCTGGCTGTCGATGATTTTCCCGGTGCCCTTGGTGAACTCGTCGATCAGCCGGAGGTCGGTCTGGTCCCGGTCGGCCGGACGGGCGCCAGCCCACTTCAGGATATAGTCGGGCACTTCTTTTGCGGGAAGCACCTTCAGCCCATCGATCCAGATGGGTCTTTGGTCCAGCTGGCCGATGGGGATCGAAGGGTCGGTGACCTTGCCCTGCGAGCCATCAGCCTTGACGCAGATGTTGTCCTCGAGGTATCCGCTCTCATGGTTTTCCGGGTAGTTGGAGCCGACCATGGCGACGACCTTCGTGGATGGCCCTTCTTTCTCGTAGTTGCCGACAATCGAGACGACCGGGGTGCCGGGTTTCCCGTCCTTGACGTTCTTCCATTCCTTCGGAATCCAGGAAAGACGGATGGCCCAGGTACCCGGGTCGTAAATCAGGTTGTTGACCACCACTCCGCTGGAGTTCGCCTTGAACCAGGGGTTGCGCTCCGAGTTGTGGGCGTAATAGTTGCCGATGATGGCGACCCGCTTGACGTCGTCCATGACCAAAGTCCCCATGCTGTGGTCCATGTGCTTGCTTTTGGTCTTGGAGTGGACCGAATAGCGCAGGCACTCGCTGATGAAGTTGTAGCTCAGCGTCACGTCGTGGGGGGACTTTGCTCCATCGCCTCCCCGGGTTCCGCTGACCGACAGGTTCTCGTCGATCCCCCAGCTCACCGAGCAATGGTCGACGACGATGTTGTAGGCGGTCGCGTGCGCGCTCGTCGAGATTTCCGGCTCGTACCCGGAGCCGGGCTCCGCCCCGGCGTCCCCCATGCGGAACCGGATATGCTGCATGACGATGTCATGGGTGTCCAGCGTAAGTCCGCCCCGGATGCAGGTGATGCCGGGACTCGGAGCCGTCTGGCCGGCGATGGTCACATACGGGTTCTTGACCTTGATCTGCTGCTTCTCCAGGTCGATGATGCCGCCGACCTCGAAGACGATGATCCTTGGCCCCTCTGCCTCAAGGGCCGCCTTGAACGACCCCTCTCCGTCGGCGTGCAGGTTGGTGACCTTGATGATGGTGCCGCCCATTCCGCCTTTGGTGTCGCTCCCATACCCGACAAGCTCCAATGATGGATGTTTCTCGTCCAACCGTACCTCCTGCGTCGGCTGCCCGTGCAGGGCAGCCCCCACCGCACAGAGTACAAGTATTGCCAATGCTTTCCTCATGATTGATGGAATCCTCCTTGTATCAGCCAGTATGGAGCGGGATACGCAGGTCCGATAGATGTCAATTTCTCTTTCCAAGAGACAAATTTTACTATACCCAACAAAAAGGAAGTCGAATAGAAAGCAATTTTGGTCACTTGATGTCGCAATTTGCTGCAATTAAAAATTCTCAGATGCTGTGGATACGACAAAAGCGAAGTAAATTTGTTGCGTTTTGTTGTATCCGTGGTAGGATAAGGAGTGTATGAAGGGCAAAAGGCTCATAAGTTTTTGTTGAAAGCTTCGATGATGGTTCTCCATTGTTGCCGAATGCTTCACAAAGAACAAAGCTTTTGGGTTTTTTGTAAAAAACTTATTGCAAGGACTTGCTTCCTCTTTTTAGAGTTGAAGAGTATCAGGTCTGCCGGCATCCTTTACAAGTTCTAGCCGGAAGAAAGGAGGCACCACGTGCCGCAATGCGCTATCGAACTGAAACATATCGTGAAGAGATTTGGCGAGGTCGTCGCCAATGACGGTATCGACCTCCAAGTCAATTACGGCGAGATCCTCTGCCTGCTTGGGGAGAACGGCTCGGGAAAAACCACACTGATGAACATGCTTGCCGGCATCTACCAGCCGGACGAAGGCGAGATCCTCAAAGAAGGGAAGCCGATTTCCATCCATTCCCCGAAAGATTCCTACGCATACGGCATCGGCATGATCCACCAGCACTACAAGCTGGTCGATGTCTTTACCGCCGCCCAGAACATCATGCTTGGCCTGGACGTCAAGAAGATGGACGTGGACGGAATCAACAGGAAAGTGAAGGAGATCTGCGACCGCTACGGGTTTGATGTCGACCCGAAGATGAAGGTCTACGATATGTCCGTCAGCCAGAAGCAGACGCTTGAGATCATCAAGCAGCTGTATCGTGGCGCGGAAATCCTGATTCTCGACGAGCCGACCGCGGTTTTGACCCCGCAGGAGACCCAGAAGCTCTTCAAGGTCCTGAGGAACATGAAGGACGACGGCAAGGCCATCGTCCTTATCACCCATAAGCTCGCCGAAGTGATGGAGGTGTCCGACAAGGTCGCCATCCTGCGCAAGGGCCGGTACATCACCACGGTCAACACCCGCGAGACCAACCAGCAACAACTGACCAACTACATGGTCGGACATGCGGTCACGCTCAACCTGCAGCGGCCCAAGTACGACAACCCTACCGACAAGATGGTTGTCGAGCACCTGACCTGCCTTGACCGGGAGGGAATGAAACGGCTTGACGACGTCTGCTTCACCTTGAAACGAGGCGAGATCCTTGGCGTCGCCGGTATTTCCGGAAGCGGCCAGCGGCAGTTGCTCGAAGCCCTGACCGGGTTGTATCCGGTTTCCGGAGGAACCATCAAGTTCATCGAGGATGACGGCAAGCAGGTCGAGCTGGTCGGCAAGACCCCGATGCAGATCCGCCAGCTAGGCGTCAGCATGGGCTTTGTTCCTGAAGACCGCCTTGGCATGGGGCTGGTCGGCTCGATGGGAATGAGCGGCAACATGATGCTCCGGTCCTGGCGGCAGGGGAGCGGCATCTTCTTCAACAAGAAGAGCCCCGAAGCCCTTGCCCAGAAGATCTGGAAGGACCTGGATGTCGTCACCCCGAGCACCAAGTTCCCGGTGCGGCGCATGTCCGGCGGCAACATCCAGAAGGTGCTTGTCGGGCGCGAGATCGCCAGCAAGCCCCCGGTGCTGCTGACCGCCTACGCGGTCCGTGGGCTGGATATCAACACCTCCTACGCGATCTACAATCTTCTGACGGAGCAGAAGATGTCGGGAGCGGCGGTCATGTACGTCGGCGAGGAGCTGGACGTCCTGCTTGAGCTGTGCGACCGGATCCTGGTGCTTTGCGCCGGAAAGGTAAGCGGCATCGTCGACGCGCGCAGCACGACGAAAGAGGAGATCGGACTTTTGATGACGACCGTCGGTGGCGGAAAGGAAGGTGCCGTATGAACGATGGAGTGAAACCCCCGCTGATCCGTCTCGCCAAACGGGACGAGATGAACCCCCGCATGGTCTGGGCTATCCGGATCGGCTCGATCCTGTTCGCCTTCCTGCTTGGGACCATTCCTATCCTGATGGCGGGCGAGAATCCCTTCGTTTCCTATGGGATCATCATCAACGGCGCCCTCGGAAAGCCCGGCTACATCCGCCAGACCGTCAAGCGCGCCATTCCGCTTCTCGGGTGCGCCCTTGCCATCGCCCCCTGCTTCAAGATGCGTTTCTGGAACATCGGCGCGGAAGGGCAGATCACGATGGGAGCCATCTTCGCCTCATTCGTGGCGATTACCTGGGGAAAGATGCTGCCATCTCCGCTGCTGTTGTTGCTGATGGCCGTTTTCGGGATTGCCGGCGGGGCCGTCTGGGCCTTGGTCCCCGGTTTCTTCAAGGCAAAATACAACACCAACGAGACGCTGTTCACGCTGATGATGAACTACATCGCCATCGGCATCGCCCGCTGGCTGCAGGGCGGTCCCTGGGAGGGAAGGCCCGGCACCCAGCTGATCCCGATGTTCCCCGAGGCTGCGAGGCTGCCCAATGTCTTCGGCGTCTACTGCGGGTGGATCATCGTGCTGGTGATGGTCGTGCTGGTCCATATCTATATGAATTTCACCAAGCATGGCTACGAGGTCGCGGTCATCGGCGACTCGGTCAACACGGCCCGGTATGCGGGCATGAACGTCGGCTGGGTCATGATGCGCACCATGCTGTTCAGCGGCGCGATCAGCGGCATGGTCGGTTTCATGCTGGTCTCCGGAGCGAACGGCACCTTGAACAGCGACGTTGCCGGCGGCGTGGGATTCACCGCCATCACGGTCGCGTGGCTCGGCCAGCTGAACAGCTTCGCCATGATCGCCATCGCGGCGATGCTGGCAATCATCGGAAAGGGGTCGGCGACCTTGCAGACCCGTCTTTCCGTTCCCGCCTCGGTCGCGGACATTGTCAGCGGAACCCTGTTGTTCTGCATGCTCGGTTGCGAGTTCTTCATCAACTACAAGCTGATTTTCCGTACCAAGAAGGAGGTGCAGGCATGAACGCGATTGTCCTGTTGTTAGCTGCCGCGGGAGCCTATGGCACCGCCTTGATGCTGGGGACCCTCGGCGAGATCCTGACGGAAAAGTCCGGCAACATGAATCTTGGCGTCGAGGGCATGATGTACATGGGAGGCATCTTCGGCCTGATCGCTCCGAACCTCTATGAGCAGGCGGTGGGCGAGGGCAATGCAAGCCCGGTGGTCGCCATCCTGCTCGCCATCGTCGCCTCCTTCGCCATCGGCGCGCTCGCCGGCGCCCTGTTCAGCTTCCTGACGGTGACGCTCCGGGCCAACCAGAATGTCACGGGCCTTGCCATGACCACGTTCGGAACCGGCGTCGCCAAATTCGCGGGTGAGCTCCGGAGGTTGCAGGTGGGCGGGTATGTCACCCTGTCCAACGACCTGAAGTTCGCATTCGACAACCACTTCATGCCGGCTTTCCTCAAAAAGATTCCTGTTGTCGGGCCGATCCTGTTCGACCAGTCCGAATTCTTCTATCTTTCCATCCTTTTGGCGGTGCTGATGCACCTCTTCCTGACCCGGACCAAGACCGGCCTGTACCTCAGGGCTGTCGGCGAGTCCCCATCGACGGCTGATACCGCCGGTATCGACATAACCCGCTACAAGTACCTGGCAACCATCATCGGCGGCGGCATTTCCGCCATGGGCGGCATGGCCTACACGATGACCACCGCCGGCTGCGTCTGGATCGAGGCTTCGCTCTCGGGAACCGGCTGGCTTGCGGTCGCGCTCGTCATCTTCTGCACCTGGAGGCCTTTGAACGCCATTTGGTCCTCGATCCTCTTCGGCGCGCTGATGATCATGTACCTGCGCATCATCGTCCCGTTCTTCCCGACCGAGCTGTACAAGATCCTGCCGTACTTCGTCACGATTGTCGTGCTGGTCATCACCAGCATGCGCAACCTGAAGGACAAGCAGCCTCCTGCATCCCTCGGGCTGAACTATTTCCGTGAGGAGCGGTAGTTGTTGCATGGTATTGCAAAATGTTGCAATTACGGTAAAGTTGCTGAAGAAAATTCAACAAAATGATTGTTTGGTTGCGGTTTTGTTGAATAGAATCACAATTGGGTACGTAAGTACCTGATACGATATAAGGAGAGTCTATGAGAAAACTCACGGCTATCAGTATGGCACTGCTTCTGGCAGCATCGGCTGTTTTCGCCAGTGGCGGACAGGAAAAAGCTCCTGCGAAAGCAGAGACGGCGGCAAAGAAGGCAACGAAGATCGGCTTTGTGGTCATCAACGATGAGTCCGACCAGGGCTATACCTGGAACTTCATGAACGGAATGAACGCGGCCATCGACAAACTCAAGGCTGACGGGTACAACGTCGAGCTCCTTGTGAAGAGGAACACCACCGAGAGCGCTATCTGCAAGGACAACAACCTTGAGTTGGCTGAGGATGGCTGTGAGGTGATTTTCAACAACAGTTACGGATTCGAGCCCTTCATGCTGGAGGCTGCCCGCGAATATCCGGATGTCAAGTTCATCGGCATGACCAACTGCGGGTCCCAGTCCGACAACAATCCGAACACCTACAACGCGTTCGCCTCGATTTACGAGGGCCGTTATGTCGCTGGTGTCGCCGCCGGCATGAAGCTGAACCAGCTGATCGACGAGGGAAAGATCACCAAGGACCAGGCTGTCGTCGGTTACGTCGGCGCCTATTCCTTCGCCGAGGTCATTTCCGGTATGACCAGCTACTTCCTGGGCGTCCGCTCTGTCTGCCCGAGCGCCACGATGAAGGTATACTTCGTCGGTACCTGGGGTGACGCCACCCTCGAAGAGGCCGCCGCGAAGAGCCTGATCGACGCCGGTTGCGTGATGATCAGCCAGCACTCCGACACGACGAGCCCCGCTCTCGCCGCCCAGAAAGCCGGCGTGTTCCATACCGGTTACAATACCGATATGACCAAGGCCGCCCCGCAGGCGTCCCTGCTTTCCTGCCGCATCAACTGGGAGCCGTACTTCTACACCTTCATCAAGAACTATATCGATGGCGTGGAGAACCCCTCCGACTACACCGGTACCATGGCTGAGGGCGCTGTTGCCGTGACGGATTTGAACACCGCGATCGCCGCTCCCGGCACCGCCGAGAAGCTCGCCCAGGTTGAGGATGCCCTGAAGAGCGGCAAGCTCCAGGTCTTTGACACCAGCACCTTCACCGTCAAGGGCGAGAAGCTGACCCACGCGTTCGCGCTGGATACCGACGGAGACTTCACTCCCGATAAGGAAGAGGCGGTCTACGATGGAGCCTTCCATGAGTCGAAGTTCCAGAGCGCTCCGTATTTCGCCATCCAGATTGACGGAATCGAGTGGCTCAACGCCGCGTATTGATTGCTCTTCGTTTGCTTGCTCAGGGGCGCCTTTCGGGGCGCTCCTTTTTTGTCGCGTCCGCCATCCTCTTGACACCGCTGGGGGTGATGGGGAAAATGACAAAAGTTAGCGACAGCTAACTTTTGGAGGATGCCACATGCAGCTGGACGAACTTCCACTTGGGAAAAGCGCGTCGATCACGAAGGTCGGAGGGGAGGGGGCGCTGAGACAGCACTTCCTGGATATGGGATTGCTTCCTGGAGCCGAGGTCCAGTTGGTCAAGTACGCCCCCTCGGGCGACCCGATGGAAATCCGGGTGCAGAGCTACGAACTCTCTCTGCGCAAGGCGGATGCCGCCCAGATTTCGATCACCGGGGTGCACACCGACCCGGATGGGGACCTGGCCAAACAGCCCCACCGCTACATCGACCACCCGAGGCTCGGAGAGGATTCGCCCTACGCTCCGAGGGGATCGCAGACCCCGCTTCCCGAAAGCGAGCTGTTGACCTTTGCCTTGGCCGGCAACCAGAACTGTGGCAAGACGACGTTGTTCAACCAGCTGACCGGCAGCAACCAGCATGTGGGCAACTTCCCCGGTGTCACTGTCGACCGCAAGGACGGAGTGATCCGCGGACACGGGAACACCCGTGTGACCGACCTTCCGGGCATCTATTCGATGAGTCCCTATTCGGATGAGGAGCTGGTGACCCGTCGCTTCATATTGCAGAACCATCCCAAGGCGATCATCAACATCGTCGACGCCACCGCCATCGAGCGCAACCTCTACCTGACCATGCAGCTGATGGAGCTGGATGTTCCGATGGTGCTCGCCTTGAACATGATGGACGAGGTCCGGGAGAGCGGGGGAACCATCCATATCAATGCGCTGGAATCCCTGCTGGGCATCCCGGTCATCCCCATTTCCGCCGCGAAGAACGAAGGTGTCGACGAGCTGATCGACCACGCCATCCACGTCGCCCGCTACCAGGAGAAGCCGGGCCGTACCGACTTCTGCAGCCCGGACGAGGATGGTGGAGCGGTCCACCGTTGCCTGCACGCCATCATGCACCTGATCGAGGACCACGCCCAGCGGGCCGACATCCCCGTCCGTTTCGCCGCCAGCAAGGTGGTCGAGGGAGACCATTTGGTCATCAATGCCCTCGGCCTTGACCAGAACGAGAAGGAGATGATCGAGCATATCATCAGGCAGATGGAGGATGAGCGCGGCCTTGACCGTGCCGCGGCCATGGCCGACATGCGGTACGACTTCATCCGCAGCATCTGCAGCGAGACCGTCGTGCGCACCCATGCCAGCAAGAGCCGCCAGCGGAGCGAGAAGATCGACCGCTTCCTGACTGGCAAGCGGACCGCCATTCCCGCTTTCATCGGCATCATGGCCTTGGTCTTTTTCCTGACGTTCAACGTGATCGGAGCCTTCCTGCAGGAACTGATGGCGAGGGGGGTGGACGCGTTCACCCGGCTCTGCGACCAGGCAATGGCCCGTGCGGGCGTGAACCCGGTCCTGCATTCCCTGGTCATAGACGGTGTCTTCAACGGAGTGGGCAGCGTGCTGAGCTTCCTGCCGATCATCGTCACCCTGTTCTTCTTCCTTTCGTTGCTGGAGGATTCAGGCTATATGGCACGCGTGGCCTTCGTCATGGACTCGTTGCTCCGCAAGATTGGCCTGTCGGGCCGCTCGATCGTGCCGATGCTCATCGGTTTCGGTTGCACGGTGCCTGCGGTCATGGCGAGCCGGACCCTTTCCAGCGAGCGGGACAGGCGCATGACGATTCTCCTGACTCCCTTCATGAGCTGCACTGCCAAGCTTCCCATCTACGCGTTCTTCGCCTCGACCTTCTTCCCCCGCCATGGCGCGGTGGTGATGGTCGGCCTCTACCTGTTCGGCATCTTCTTCGCCGTCCTCAGCGCGTTGGTCATGCGGCACACCAGCTTCAAGGGGGAGCCTGTTCCTTTCGTCATGGAGCTTCCGAACTACCGGATGCCCAGCGCCAAGAGCGTCCTGCAGCTGATGTGGGAGAAGGCCAAGGATTTCTTGGTCCGAGCCTTCACGATCATCTTCGTCGCCACCATCGTCATCTGGTTCCTGCAGGCATTCGGCCTGCATTTCCAGACGGTCACCGACTCGTCGGAGAGCCTGCTGGCCTCCATTTCCCGTTGGATCACGCCACTGTTCCGTCCGCTGGGCTTCGGGGATTGGCGCATCGTCAGCAGCCTGATCACCGGCTTCATGGCCAAGGAGAGCGTGGTCGCCACGTTGAACGTCCTTTTTGACAGTCCTGCGAGCCTGGAGACGGTCCTCGGACCGGTCACCGCCTTGAGCCTGTTGGTGTTCAGCTTGCTCTATACGCCCTGTGTCGCAACGGTAAGCGCCATCAAGCGGGAGCTTGGCGGCAGATGGGCCCTGTTCGTGGTTGTGCAGCAGTGCCTGATTGCCTGGGCCGCTTCCTTCGTGGTCTACCATATCGCATTGCTCTTCGTCTGAACCTGTCTGGCCGGCCGCATGGTACGGGGAGGGCCGGGCTGGTGTGAAAAGAGCTAGGCAAATAGGTGTATCCCAAGTATACTTGAATCATGAAAACTACGAAATCTGGCACTGCCCGCAGTTTGAACGATTCCGAGCTTGACGAGGTTCACGGCGGACAGCAGGTCGCGACAATCCACCTTGCCGGGGAGATGCCGGTGCGCATCACCTCCAAGGATGACCTTGTCGAGTCAAACAACGAGAGCACGTCGGTGCATGTATCCCTGAAGAGGGCCGAAGTAGTCATCCGTCAGAGCTGACATGCGTCGGTGTGTGGTTTTTGGGGCGGCTCCTACCTCTGTGAGGCCGTCCGTATCTTCGCAAGATTTTGTCATCGCCGCCGATGGCGGGAAAGCCCAGCTTGGCGGCATCGTCCCCCATCTGGTGATCGGGGATTTCGATTCTCTCGGATATGTCCCGGAGGGAGAGCATGTCGTCAGGCTTCCCGTCCGCAAGGCCGATACCGACATGCTGAGCGCGTTGCGGGCCGGGCTCAAGGCCGGATGCGGCCGCTTTGTCATCTACGGCGGTCTTGGCGGCCGGATGGACCACAGCATCGCCAACATCCAATGCCTGCACTGGCTGGCCACCCAAGGCGCCCGGGGCATGCTGGTGGGTGACGAACAGTCCATGCTGGTGCTCAAGGGGGGCGACGTGCTCCGCTTCGAAGCTGCAAGCACCGGCATCCTCAGCGTGTTTTCCCTGGAGGGCGCCGCGACGGTGGTACTGGAAAATCTCGACTATCCCTATGAGGGTGTGCTCTCCTGCACCTATCCGATGGGGGTCAGCAACGCGTTTGTCGGAAAAGAGGCAACAATCTCCCTGAAGGAAGGATTTCTGCTTTGCGTCTTCCCGACGAAGAGCGCGAAAATCCTTTCATTGTGAGGATTTGCAAAAAAGATACATCCATGCTATGGTAGGGGCACCATCTTCAAGGGGTGCCCAATGCTGGATGCTCTCAACACGTTTCTTCAGGAAGGCGGACCGCTCTCCCTGCTCGCCGTCTTTTCCGGCAAGCTGCTGGAAGTGACCCTTGCCTGCCTGCGCAGCCAACTGGTGGTCAAGGGCCAGCGCTGGCAGAGCGCTGGTGTGGCCGTTGTCGAGTACCTGTGCTGGTTCCTGATCGCGGCGAATGTCCTGACGGGAACGGTGACCGTGGCCCGTCTTTTCCTGCTTGCGATCGCCTTCGCCCTCGGTCAGGTGCTGGGGAGCGTCATCGAGGAGCATCTCGCCCTTGGTACCGTCATGATCCAGGCCATCTACATGGAGCCGCACCTGGCGGACAGCGCGGAGTTGGCGCTCCGGAGCGCCGGATACGGCATGTCCCGCCTCCAGGCCTGTGGACGGAAAGGGGAGGCCCGTCCTCTGCTGATGTTGCTGATTCCCCGGAAACGCGCCAAGCAGGTCATCGGGATCCTCCGGGGCGTGGATGAGCGGGTGATGATTAGCACTCTGACCGCGGCTTCCCTGATGGGGGGGATGCTGCCTGAAACGCAGAAATGACGAAAGAAACATGCCACCCGGGCCGGATGGCATGCAGTTCATCGCAAGTAAAGAACAGGGATATCAGAAGTAGCGTTCGATCAGGTTGAGGACCTCGCGCTTGGCGTCCTTGTGCGCGTCGTTCTCCTCGGTAAACAAGACCGACGGGTTGATATTCAGCGCGTCGCAGAGCTTGAGCAGCGTGGACAGCGTCGGGGTCCTCTTTCCGGTCTCGATATAGGTGATCATGTTTTGGGAGATACCTGCCGCGCGGGCTAGGTCCATCTGGGACAGCTTGCGCTCCTCGCGCATATGCTTGAGTCGTGCAATGACCAATTTTTGACTTTCTTCTATGGTCCGCATGCGTATAGTGTATACCATATCATACGAAAAAGACAAATTGAAAAACTCCTTTATTCTGCAAAAAAAGCGGTTCTACCTACGGTTTAGCAACTCTTTGCCGACGAGGATTCGATGCGCAGCCAGTTCTCGTCGTGTCTCGGATTCTTGCGCCCGTCTTCCATCGGGATGTTGCTTGCCTTGATGATGGCTACCTTGGTGTGCCAGCAAAGCGGTTCCTTTGTCAGGGACATCAGTTTCCCGGCCAGTTGCTCGGAACCCCGGTAGCTCGAGGCGAGCCAATGGGCGAGATTCTCCGGAGACACCATGCGCATTTCCGTGATGTCCTGGTAGGTGGTCTGGACATGTAGCCCGCTCTCCGCAAGAAGCTGCTCCAGATCCTTTCCTGTCCATGAGGAAAGGGCGGGACCCGCCACATGGTAGAGCGCTTCCTCGCAATCCTGCATCCGGGCTTTCGCCTCGCTGTCGGTGACGAAATCCGACAAACGGCTGCTCTCCGAGGGTATGGCTTGCGCAAGGGAGATGACGCCCCCTTTGGCCAGGTGGCCGGCAAGAAGGGGAATCCGCTCCTTCGCGTCCCTGAGCTTGTTCAGGATGTTCCGGCCCACCATGGCCTCGAAGAGCAGGTCCCGGTCAAGGGAGCCGAGGAGCTGCTCGATGCTCTGGCAGTGGATTTCCGGCCGGGAAATCTCGGGAAGGGTCTGGGCGTATCGGCTGATGTAGCTGGCCTGGTCCTGGTTCTCCACCTGGGCCACCACCAAGCCCTCAGGGACGAGGCGGTAGGCAGGCCAGAGCAGCATGCCGAAACCGGCGTTGAGCACCAGCACGCGGTCGCTCCGCCGAAGGTCGAGTTGCCCGTACAGCGTTTCCTTCAGCTTCCGTAGCATCGTTCCCCGTTCGCTGATCGTCCGGTTGACCCACATCTCCCGCTGCTTGTCTCCAGGAGAGTAGGAGAGGTTTTCCTGGTAGGCGTCGATGGCCGCATTCTCGATTTGTTCCTCGCGGCGCTCCAGCACCTGGTCGCGGATTTGTCTCTCGTAGCCGAGGTCCCCAGGCTGGTAGAAGACCTTTCCCTGCAGGCTGGAGGGCAGGTATTGCTGGGCGACCCAGTGGTCCTTGTAGGAGTGGGGGTAGAGGTATCCATCCCCATGCCCGAATCCGTTGGAATCCCGGCTGGCGTCCCGGAGATGGTTGGGGACTTCCGTCTGGGCGTTTTCTTCCTCGACCGTCTTCAAGGCGTCGAAGAAGGCGAGGGCGGAGTTGCTCTTCGGAGCGGTCGCCAGATAGAGCGCCGCATGGGTCAGGTGGAACCGCCCTTCAGGAAGCCCGATCCGGTCGAAGGCGTCCGCGTCGGCCTGCACGACGACAATCGCCTGCGGGTCTGCCAGTCCGATATCCTCGCAGGCGCTGATCAGCATGCGGCGGAAGATGAAGCGCGGGTCCTCGCCCGCGGCCACCATCTTCGCCAGCCAATAGAGCGCCGCGTCGGGGTCCGAGCCACGCAGGGACTTGATGAAGGCGCTGATCACATCGAAGTGGTAGTCACCCTCCTTGTCGTAGAGGACGACCTTGCGCTGGATGGACTCTTCGGCCGCCTCCCTGGTGATCAGGATCTCCTGCCCCGTGTCGACGGGCGGGAAGGGCTCGACCGATGTCTCGACGGCCAGCTGGAGCGCGTTGAGCAGGCTCCTGGCATCGCCGCTCGCCACCTCGACCAGGTGCTCCAAGGCACCTTTCTCGAACGAGATATGGTACTTCCCGTATCCGCGCTCCGGATCATGGAGCGCTTGCTGCGCGATGGCGAGGAGGTCTTCGTTGGTCAATGCCTTGAGCTGGAAGATCCGGGAACGGCTGACAAGCGCCGCGTTGACCTCGAAAAAGGGATTCTCGGTGGTGGCGCCGATGAAGATGACTGTGCCGTTCTCCACCCAGGGGAGCAGGGCGTCCTGCTGGCTCTTGTTCCAGCGGTGCACCTCGTCGACGAACAGGATCGTCCCTTGTCCGTAGTTCTCCATGCGTCGCTTTGCCAGCTCGATTTCCTCGCGTAGTTCCTTCACCCCGGTAAGGACGGCGTTCAATGTGGAGAAATGGCGTTTGGTGGTGTTGGCGATCACCCGGGCCAGCGTGGTCTTCCCGGTTCCCGGGGGACCGTAGAAGATGACGCTGGAGAGCTGGTCCGCCTGGATGGCGCGCCGTAGCAGCCGTCCCTTTCCGACGATGTGGTCCTGCCCGATATACTCGTCCAGCGTCCGGGGACGCATGCGGTAGGCCAACGGCTGGCTCTTCGTGTCACGCTGGGCCGCCATGGCAAAAAGGCTGGAGGTCGTTGTGTCCTGCTTTCCCGCCATCAGGGATTCCTCCCGCTGAAGAACTCATACAGGCTTCCCGTGCCCAGCGGCCTCGGAGTGGTACGCACGTCGATTTCTTCCTTTTTCAGTTCAGCGAGGAACTGGTCGTGGAAGAAGAGGCAAAAGTCCTCGATGGATGGGAGCGTGATGGCAGGATAGGAGCCGCTATTGGTCGCCTGCTTGCCCCTTGCCCAGATCTCGTAGTCGGTGGCGATGGTGGAAAGGGTGCGGAGCTGTTCGGTCAATCCCGGCTCCAACTGTTGGTTGATTGCCGCTTGCCACTGGCCTCCGACCTGCTCTTCCAGCAAGGACGACATGCCATCGTCCCGTTCCATCAGCTTGTCCGGGTCTTCGATGACCAGGCTGGATGCATACTCCTCAACCTGTATCTTGCTTTGGACCGCCGCCTGCCTGAACAGTTCGGCCATCGCGGTTTTCCAGCTTTCCAGCCGGTCTCTGATCAGCGGAATCTCGGAGTGCTCCGCCATCGCCTTGGCCTGGTCGCCCAGGTAGCTTTCCACGGGGATGCGGGAGAACAGGTCCGGATCGACCTGCACGCTCGCCTGTACCAGAGCGGAACGGAGCGCCCCTTCCTGTTGCTGCTGGCTGTACGAGGCTCTGGCCTGACCGCCAGTGGCGCAGGAGACGCAAAGAAGTGCAAGAAGAAGCGTGATGGAACCGATGGAGCGCATGGAAAAAGTATAGCATTCCTCTCTTCCGCTTGCCTAGGTTGTCCCTTTGGGGGTACAGGTCGTTCCACGAAGCGGATAGCCGGCACGCTGGGCCGGGAGGCAAGCACCTTCCGGGTCCTGTTGGATGGTTGCTCCCCATCGTGTGGAGATTGGTGAACCTCGCCGGTCTTGCATTGACGAGAGGGAAAAACCTACCTATCTTTAGTCATAAGGAGAGAACGCCATGATTGAACAGAGAACGGAGATGCTCCGTGACGTGAAGGTCCGCGAGCAGAGCCTTTTGAGAAACGTATACCTGTGGATGACTCTCGCCCTTGCGGTGACCGCAATGGTCGCCTATGGCGTGGCCGTCAACCCGAGCCTGATGCTGGTTTTCTATGGAAATCCGATGATGATGATTTTGCTGGTGGTCGCCGAGTTCGCGATTGTGTTCTTCCTGGGCGCCCGGCTCCAGACGATGAGCAAGGGTGCCGCCATCGGCTCGTTCCTTGCCTACTCGGTCTTGAACGGAGTGATGTTCAGCACAATCTTCTACGTCTACAACTTGGGCGCCATTTTCAAAGCCTTCAGCGTCGCCGCGGTGATGTTTCTCGGCATGAGCCTGTACGCCAGCACGACCAAGAGGGATTTGAATTCCTGGGGCTACTATCTGATGGTTTCCCTGTGGGGACTGGTGATCGCGACCCTGATGAACATGTTCTTCCGTTCTTCGGGCATGGACTACATCATCTCCATCCTTGGAGTGGTCATCTTCATGGGCCTGACCGCATGGGACACCCAGAAGGTGGTGCAGGTGAACAACCAGTACGCATGGGATATGGACGAGGAAACCTTCTCCAAGCTTGGCGTGGTTTTCGCCCTGAGCCTGTATCTGGATTTCCTGAACATCTTCCTGTATCTGCTGCGGTTCTTCAGCAACGGCGACCGCCGCAACTGAGCCGGCGGACACGGCGTCGGAGGCTCCCTTCGGGGAGCCTTTGCTATATCCAGGAGCCAACCTGCTTGAGGAAGGAATAGCTGTCCAAGGGAGTGGATAGCAGGTTCAGGTGATGCTCCTTGGCAAGCTGTACAAGGCCCTCTTCGGGACGTTCGCACCCGGTCAGGACGACGGCCGGAAGGTGGCAGGCAACGGCGACCGCCAGCGTGTTCCGCTGGTTCTGCATGGTCACGAGCAGCGAGCCCCGCCTTGCATGGGCGAGCACGTCGCTCAACAGGTCCCCTACATAGCAACCCGTAAGTTCCTTGTCTTCCTCCACCAGATTCCATACGGTCCCGTATCTGGCGATTTGTCGTGGTGTCATGGCTCCAGTATAGTAGCTTTGCGCCGCAGCGCTATAGGAAAAATCCAGAGGCTGGGCTATGATGGGGGCATGGACATGCATATCATCGCGCAAACACCCTATTATCTTGTCGTCGACAAGCCGAGCGGGCTTCCCTCTGTACCCTTGAAGAAGGATCCGGAAACCAAGGACACCCTGCTGGGCCGTCTGAGACAGACATATCCCGAAATCATGAGATTCGGCAAGAATCCCTGGGAGGGGGGCATGCTCCATCGTCTGGACACCCTCACCCGCGGGCTGGTGCTTGTCGCCCGCGACCAGAACTCCTACGCCATGCTCTGCAAGCAGCAGGAGGCAGGCCTGGTCGTCAAGGACTATCTTGCCGTCAGCAGCGTCAAGCGTGGACAGCTTCCTGTCGGCTTTCCGCCGTTCCCCTACGGGGATATCGCTGACGGCCAGGAGCATCTGGTCGGCTCCTGGTTCCGCGCCTATGGGGAGAAGGGAAGCGTGGTCCGGCCGGTGGACAAGGACGCCCCGAAGCAGTGGAAAAGCAAGACGAGCGGAGTCTGGTATGAGACCCGCGTCAAGCTGATCGACGAGCAGGAGGGAACGCGTTCCTTCGCCTGCCAGCTGGCAAGCGGTTTCCGCCACCAGATCCGCTGCCATCTTGCCTGGGCGGGCTACCCCCTGGACGGGGACGCCAGCTACCGGGGGCTGAAGGACCGGCCCTTCGGCCTGACCGCCGTGGGAATTTCCTTCCTCGACCCGGTGAGCAAGAAGCCGGTCCATTATACGTTGCAGTAACCAGACGGATGCCGATGCCGGGGAACGTCCTTTCGCATTCCCCCGTGCGGCCATGCCGCCAGGATTACCGCTCGAGGCCGAAGACGATGGTGCGGTTCTTCCAGATGATGATGCGGCTCTCCAGGTGCGCCTGCACCGCGCGGGCCAGCACCCGCCTTTCCACATCCTTTCCCACCTCGCGGAGTCCTGAAGCGGTGAACTCGTGGTTGACCCTCACCACGTCCTGCTCGATGATCGGGCCCTGGTCCAGGTCGCACGAAGCGTAGTGGGCGGTCGCGCCGATCAGCTTCACGCCCCGGTCATAGGCCTGCTGGTAGGGATTTGCGCCCTGGAATGCGGGAAGGAACCCATGGTGGATGTTGATGATCCTGCCCTGCCATTCGTTGATGAAATCCTCGGAGAGGATCTGCATGTACCTGGCGAGGACGACCAGGTCGATATCGAAGCGCTTGAGCAGGTCGCGCACTTTCGCCTCCTGTTCCTCCTTGTGGCCCTTCACCATCGGAAAGCAATAGAAGGGGATGCGGAACTGGTTGGCGATATACTCCAGGTCGGGATGGTTGCTGATGATGAGCGGAATCTCGCAGCGCAGGTCCCCCTCGGCATTGCGGGAGAGCAGGTCGTACAGGCAGTGGCTGGTCTTGCTCACCATCAGCGCCACCCGGCTGCGGTAGTCGGAGTAGTGGATCGACCAGTTGAGGCCCTGCTCCTTTGCGAAGGCGCCGAAGGCGTCGGAAAGTTCCTTCCGCGAGCCCTTCATGTCGTTCATGTCCAGTTCCAGGCGCATGAAGAAGACGTGTTCGTAGTCGTCGGTATGCTGCTGGCAGTGCAGGACGTTGAAGCCCTGTTCGTAAAACCACGAGGTGACTTTGGCCAGGATGCCCCGTTGGTCGGCGCTCTGGATCAGGATGATGACCTTCTTGTTATCCATTTGCCTTGTCCTCCTCGAGGGGCTCCACGGAAAGCCCGTCCGCGGCGCTTCCGCTGACGATCTCGACCTTCCGTTTGGCCTCGGAAAGCTGTTTCTCCAGCTTCCGGACCAAGGCGATTCCCTCCTCGTACAGCTTGATGCTGGTTTCGAGGTCCGTGTCTTCCGCACCGAGCTTCTCGGTGATTTCCTGTACTTTCTTCAGGTCCTGTGCGAATGCCATAGTCACTCCTTGACCACAGCGGCCAGATGGCCGTCCTGCAGTCGGATATCGATCGTGCCGCCTTTTGCCGCGTCACGGGTATGCGCGATGAGCTTTCCATTTGCGTCGGTGACGACGCTGTAGCCCCTCTTCAATACGGCAAGAGGGGAAAGTGCTTCGAGCTGCGCCTCGATGGCGCATAGCGAGGATGAGGTCCGTTCGACCTTGTGCCCGATCGCCAAGGCAAGCAGTTGCTTCCGCCCATCGAGGGATACTTCCAGTTTCCGGACCTTGTCCAACGGACTGGACTGGGAAAGCAGGCCCTTGAGCAGGGCGAGCCGATGTCCCTTGTCCACCAACAGCCGCTGGATCGCGTCCCGGAGCGATTCCTCGCTGGTGGCCAGCTGGTACTCCCGCTCGCCGATCTTCCGTTCGACGCTCTGCCTCATCAGCTTCTGGCTGGCAAGCTGGAGCTTCGCTTCGGCCTGGGAAAGGTGCTTCGCGATCGAGGCTGCAAGCAGGTTGTCCGCCGCATGCACCTGCTCGACCAGGTCATAGTAGCCTTGGCTGACCAGCTCGGCGGCCGCTGACGGGGTAGGGGCGCGCATGTCGGCGACAAAGTCGCTGATCGCCCAGTCGATCTCGTGCCCGACTCCGCTGACGACGGGAATCCCGCTGTCGTAGATTGCCTGGATGACGCAGTCCTCGCTGAAAGGGGCCAGGTCTTCGACCGAGCCGCCGCCACGTCCGACAATCAGTACGTCGCAAAGTCCCAGGAGGTTCGCCTCCTGGATCCTTCTGGCGATTGCCTCGGCCGCTCCCTCTCCCTGCACGGCGCAGGGGAGGACGATGACGTCCAGCCCGGGAGCCCTGCGCCCGAGAATCTGCAGGACGTCTTGCAGGGCGGCGCCGGTGGGGCTGGTGACGACTCCCACCTTCTTCGGATAGCGGGGAAGGGGGACCTTATGGGCGGGATCGAAATAGCCAAGCGCGTTGTATTTCTGCTTGCGTTCCTCGATTTGCGCCAGCAGGTTGCCGGTTCCGGCGAGGGTGATCGAGTCGCAGACAATCTGGTAGGAACCCCGCTGGGCCCAGACATCCAGATGGCCGGACACCACCACCTGGTCCCCGTTCTTCGGGGTGAATGGAACCCTCCAGGACTTGCTTTTGAACATGACGCAGCCGATCAGGGAGTCGCGGTCCTTCAGGCTGAAGAACCAGTGGCCGGAGGAGGATGGCCTCCAGTCGCTGACCTCTCCCGTCACCTTCAGGCCATAGAAACCCTGTTCAAGCGTGGTCTTGATCAGGGTGGTCAGCTGGGTGACCGTCATTTCCATTGCGAACAGGTCGGATTGCATGGGACCAAGTATAGCGGAAAAAGAAAAAGAGCGCACCATCCGGTACGCTCTTTCCTATACGCTTCTTGGAGAAACAATCAGTCGATGTGCTCGATGGAACCGGTGGGGCAGACATCGGCGCAGGTGCCGCAGTCAACGCACACGTTCGGGTCGATCTTGTAGATGTCGCCCTCGCTGATAGCGCCGGAGGGGCACTCGGACTGGCAGGTACCACAAGCAACACACGTATCTTTAATTCTGTAAGCCATGATGAACTCCTTGTTCACGAATTTGCCCTAATGATAGCCTCAGGCCTTTCTGACGTCAAGGGATTTGGCGATTGTTCGCCTTTTCAAACTGATATGCAGTAAACAGTTATGGTTAGTATTTCCTAACCTTGTGGGAGGAATTGCCTATCTCTTAAGAGTATAGGGAAAGGGAGGGACAAGGCCCCGCGTCTGAGCCGCATCCAAGGATTCCCCGGGGGAGGACCCGGAGAATCTTTTGGGCTCTCAGTAGATCCTCACCTCGAAGATGTGTGCATCGGCGATGCCGTTGGTCGAGAGCACCTTCACCACCAGCTTGTCCGCCTCGGCCGGAGCCTCCAGATCGGTGACGCAGAGGCGCTGGTAGTTGTCGGACAACGCCTTGCGGAAGACCGGTGTGCCCTCGCGATAGAGGGTGAGGGTGTAGTCCTTCACCAGCTCCTTGGCGACCCCTTTGGGCTCCTTCTCCAGAAAGGCCTTGCTGACGGAAATACAGCGTTCCTCGCTGAGGTTCGGGTCGAAGGTCAGACGGATCTGGGAGAC
This sequence comes from uncultured bacterium, assembly GCA_905215015.1. Lineage (GTDB taxonomy): Bacteria > Spirochaetota > Spirochaetia > Sphaerochaetales > Sphaerochaetaceae > RUG023. The sequence goes on from CAJMOS010000005.1 coordinate 23,934, forward strand.
CTTGTGCGGCAGGAAGGAGAGGGAAAGCTCCTCGCCGCCGGGACGGATGCCGTCCGATGACCACATGTTGCTCTCGCCTCCGACGGCGCGCGAGACTCCGTTGACCACCTTCGCCGCCTCATAGCCGGGCTTCTCGCTGGTGGCGCTTACCGTGGCGGTACGGGCGATATCCCGCGCGTCCTCGTTCCTCGCACCGAGGAGATAGCAGTCGTCCTTCAGCAGTTCCTGCCTGAGCTCCTGGATGTGCCGCCTGCCGAACTCGCCGGGCTCCAGATGGGCGCGAGAGGCCATGGCTGCCGCAGTACCGGCGGCCTGTCCTCCGATGGCGCAGGTGCCCATCACCCGGCTCGATCCCATGGCAAGCTTCGAGGCGGAGATGATGCGGCCGGTGACCATCAGGTTCTTGATTGTCTTGGCGCAGTAGCAGCCATAGGGGATCGCGTAGAGGCCGGGGAAGCTCCGGACCCGGGAGGGAATGCCGCCTTTGGCCCAGAAGCCGCCCGCCACATGCTCGTCCATCGGCCAGCCGCCGTAGGCCACGCCGTCGTCGCGCTCGTTGTTGGAGAGGATGTCGTTCTCGGTCAGGACATAGTCGCCCATCATCCTCCTGCTCTCGCGCATGCCGCTGACGGTTCCGACCCAGTCGAGCTCGTAGTTCTCGGCGCCGTGGTCTCCGTGGTTCTTGATATGGTCCCACACCCCGTAGACGATCTTGTACAGCTCCCAGCGGATATCCTCGGACTGCCTGATGATGTCGTCCCAGTCGCCGCCGAGCTCGATCCACCAGTAGCCGCTTTTCACGTCGTATTTCTCCACCAGCTGGTCGCGGTGGTTCTCATAGCTGTCCCCGGGTTTCAGCACGACGACGTCGTCCGCGTCATGGTAGACGACGATGTTGCCATGGTAGCGGTGCTTGAACATGCTCTCGTCGGGGTAGGTGTTGGCCCAGGAAGGCCTGATGAAGGTGACCGGATGGCCGGTGTCGTGCGCGACGAAGTAGATGGTGTTTCCCATCGTCTCCCCGTCCGGCTTTTCCGGAGCATCCTTCTCGCCGTAGGCCTTTCCGTCCTCGCGGCCGACGGCATACTCGTTGCCGGCGAAATAGCCCAGCGTGCCGTTGCCGGTGCTGTCGATGAAGACGTCGGCGGTCAGCTCATAGCGGGTTTCCGTCGTCATCTGATAGCACTCGATGCTCTGGATTTCCTTTCCATCGGAGTGGACCTTGTCCATCGTCGTGTTCATGAGCAGGGTCAGGTTCTTCGTCTGTCGGGCGCTGGACCAGAGCACGCCGTCCCAGAGGGAAAAGTTGTAGGAATCGTTGATCCGCTTGTTCTCCAGCTGCAGCTCCATCAGGATGCCTGTCTCGGCGGCGTTCTTCTTGCCCCAGTGGCAGCTGGCGCCGGAGATGTGCATCCTCGTCTCGCTACTGGCGTTTCCTCCGAAGACAGGCCGGTCGTGGACCAGCGCGGTCTTCGCGCCGTGGCGCGCGCTTGCCATCGCGGCGCACAGCCCGCTCATGCCGCCGCCGACCACCACGACGTCAAAGTGCTCCCGCTTCGCCGGATTCTCGGAGGGAAGTGGAGTTTCATGGACAAAGTGTTGCATAGTGCCATCCTTTTGTAAAACCTTTTACCAATTATGTGCCGGCCACCTTCATTTGACAAGCAACCGGTCAGTCTGTCGAGCCACGGAAAAGCAGTTCCGGCTCCACGATCTTCTGGATGGGGGGCGCGGAGGGGTTTGCGATGCGCTCAAAAAGCAGCTTCGCCCCCACGGTGCCGATCCGTCCCTTGTGGATGCGCACCGTCGACAGCGGCGGGACGCTGTACTGGGCCAGAAGGCCGTCCTCGTATCCCATGACGGAGATATCCTCCGGACAGGACAGGTGGAGCTTGCGCATGGCGTTCAGGGCTCCGATCGCCATGCTGTCGGCACCGGCGATGATGGCGTCGGGCTTGAAGGAGGGAATCATGCCGAGACAGACCTCCTCGGCCGGCTTGCCGGAGAACTGGCAGTTGCAGGTCCTGCCTTCGGCCCCCGCCTGGGCGACCGCCTGCAGGAACCCAGCCTCACGCCGCTGGCTGGACTGGGAGTTGCCCGGACCATTGAGCAGCAACAGCCGCCTGTGGCCCCGCTCGATCATGCTGGATGCCGAAAGCTGGAAGGCCCGCTCGACGTCGGCGTCGACGTAGTCGAAGGCCGCATCCCGTGCCCCGACCAGGACGGCTGCCAGCCCGCTGTGCTTGATGGCGGCAATCAGCTGGGCGCTGACGAAACCGCCGACACAGACGATTCCGTCGACCCTGCCGGGATCGAGGACCGCGGGAATCTGTTCCGGTTCCATGGCGTCATACCAGCCCAGGACCATACTGGAGCCATGGAGCCGGATCACCTCCTCGATGTTCCAAAGCATGTCCTGCAGGTAGGTGTCCACGGTGGAGGAGTAGAGGTCCTGGCTATGGTCGTCACGCTCCTCGTCGACGATGCGGATGACACCGACGACCTTCTTGTGCTTGGTCACCAGGGAACGGGCGTACTGGTTGGGACGGTACTGCAAGGCCTCTATGGCTTTATGCACCTTCTCCTCGGTCGCCGGACTGAGCTTCCGTGTCCCGTTCAGGACGATTGACACCGTACTGATGGAAACTCCGGCGAGTTTCGCGACATCCTTGATTGTTGCCATGTGAAACCTCTTTTCCCCCGTTGTGCGCCCTATGGCAGTTCGGTGAGTTCCGATTCCGAGATGGAGAACCGGACATCCTTCTTGCTGGCGTCCCTGACCTGGACATGGTAGGGATCGAGCGCGGGTACCGACTCGCGCCAGGCGGTCATTGCGGTGACAATCACGAAAGAGCGCTTCGGGTCGAGAAGCAGTCCGTCGACCAGCCTTGGAGCGGCTGGGTTGCGGAGGATGCCGTGGTGCGGGTACTTGACGATATCCGACCTCAGGCACGGAGAGCCGTAGAAGTCGATCATCCGGTCGAAGGGTTCGTCATCCCGCTGCGCCTTCTTCATCACATCGCCTGTGAAAAGAACACTTTTCCCTTGGAAGACGAAGCGGTACCAGACGCAGTTGGAGTTGATGACGGCAGTCGGCACGTCGTTCTTTCTCTTTTCCGGGCTTGCGTCCGCATAATATGTGTCGATGATGTACCGCAATGCCTCTCCCTTGCCCCAGTCGGACACGGGTCCGTACAGTTCGATCTTTCCGCCTTCACAGGGAATTTCCTGTTTGGTTGCGAAGGGTATCGTGTGGATATCCGCCTGCTTCTGGAACTGACCGACCTGCCCGAGCAGGGCGAGGCGCTCGTTCACGTCGGAGTTATGGCTGTCCAAATAGTCCCCGCCGGTAGGAAGGACTGTCGCTTCCGGCAGGTACAGGTCCTCCAGCTCGAAGAACTTGCTTTGCATGACGTTGTCCACCAGCTCGTTGATGTGGTCGGGATGGCAGTGGGTGACCAGGCTGGTGAAGCGGAGCTTGTAGTCCGGGTTCTTTTCTTCGTCTTGTTTCCCCGTCTTGACCAAAAGGAACCTGCGAAGGTCGAGCAGCGCCTTCAGCGCGGTGCCGTTCGGCATGCCGCCGTCGACGAGGAACACCTCCACACCCTTCGGGGCATAGGTGACGAGCAATGCCGCGTCGGACTTGTTGTCGCTCGCCGGTTGCTTGAGGAACGAGACCTCCATGCGGGGCTTGTCCACGGCGATGTCGTTGACGTAGACTGGTTTCGCTCCGGGCAGCATCATCGCGCCGACTCCCGTCTGAGGATGTCGTCACCGGACAAACGGCTGACGGAATGCAGGTGCAATGTCGTGGAAAGCCTCATATGTCTCCTCTTTAATAAAACGTTTTATTTATTGATATCATGGTTTCTTGAACTGTCAATGAAAAAAGTGTAAAATATCTGTAACAAATTACACTTATCAGAAATTCGAATTGTCGCCAAAATACATATAAATCGTTTTATCAAATGGAGGATGTATGCACATTCGAGGCGTGGTGTTCGATATGGACCAGACCTTGTACGACCGGGATGCCTCGGACGCGGTGGTCATGGGCGCCTACTATGACTTGCATCGCGCGATGTTCAAGGAGACCTGCTCGAAGGATGACGCCGTGCGTGCCATGCAGAAGAGCGACCGTGCCGGGGGCCATTTCGGGTGGGAACGGATTGTGGACCTGCTGGTATGCGAGGGGGTCTGTGCCCAAAGGCCCGACGTCGGCGGGATATATACGTTTTTCCAGGAAGGATTCGCCCGTGACGGCGTGCCTTACCCGGAGACGATGGACACGCTGGAGGAACTCCACGGGATGGGGCTGAAGGTGGCCATGATCACCAACGGCAATCCGGTCCTCCAGCAACGGAAAATCTCCCATTTTGGATTCGACACCGTCTGCGACGCCATCGCCATCGGTGGCAAGCCGGAGAAGCGGGTATTCCTGGACATGGCGGAAAAGCTCGGAGCCAAGCCCGAAGAGCTGCTGTACGTGGGAGACCACCCGCTCAACGACATCCAGGGTTCGAGGGATGCCGGCTATGTTCCGGTCTGGATCCGCACCATGCCCTGGGACTACCCGGAGGTGGAGCGCGCGCCATGGGAGATCGGCCGCGTCTCTGAACTGCCAGACCTGGTCCGGGCCCATTTTTCATAAGAAAGGTTTTTTCCCGCACGCAATACCCAGAACGCCGGTATTAATCTTGTAGGAGGTATCGCATGCGGAAACAACAGTGTCTCATCCACATCTACGGAAATCGTGAGAAACTGGTATGCGCGATGGATCGCCTTAGCGCGTTGGAAAAGGTCGAATGGTGGTATGTCGACGAAAGGGGGGCCGGCCATGTGTGCGCACAGTTCGACGAGGATACGATGGCCGAACATCTTCTCCTGTGGGCCATGTATTTCCAGGTCGAGGTCGCCATGGCCTATATTGAAGAAGGGTCGCCCCGAGGCTGCAAGTGCATGGACTTCGCCGATTCGCGGATGCCTGCCGGCGCCCACGAGGCCTGCGTCCATGTGCTCCGCCACCCCGAACTCTGGAAGGTGGAGCAGGAGAAGGGCAAGAAATGTCTGAAACGCCGTCTGGGCAATGTGTTTTTCTTCGCGATGGAACTGGTCGCCTTTGCCGGCAACGTCAGCCTGGAATCAGACTCGCGCTTCGAAGTCGCCGATTCCCTGTGCAGGCAGTTGTTGCAGATCCAATGTGTGCGGAAAGACAAACGATGGAGGCAATTCAGTTCCTTTTTGGTCTCGATCGCAGGCTCCAGCAAGAGGGATCTGGTCAAACCACACCTCAAGTCGATGGGAGAAGCCTATCGGGAACTTGATTGCTTTGTCGCTCCCGGAGAAATGGGCCGGGCCATCAGCTTCCTGAAGAAGCAAGGATTTACGGGAGATTGATCGTGATGCCGGCAGAGTAGCGCTGTATCCCGTCGTCCAGCACGAGGATCAGGTGTTGTGCCTGTCCCTCCCGGTTTTGGACGATGCCGGGAGAGGAAGGGGTGATGGTGACCGCGTTTCCGGTTCCCACCAGGTTGCCGGTACTGTTCAGGTACCATGCTGCGCCATAGGTGTCATCAAGGTTGGAGATGGTGAAATGGAGGCTGTCGGTCAGCGTATACGGACCGCTCGGCTCAAGCGTGACAGACAACGTGCCTGCTTCGGCTCCCTTGATTGTCACCGACGCGTCACCCTTGGGTGGTTTTGCAAACTCGAAATCCCGGCGATCCTTCACATCGCCTTCCTGCGCGGTGACGGTGACGGTACCGCCATCGACGACCCGGAAGATACCCTGCGTTGCATCGACTATCGAAAGGACCTGGTTGTCGCTGGAACTCCAGGTCAGAGCGGCTTCCCGGTTGGTGCTTGCCGTGAACTGGACGAGTCCGTCAGCAAGGGTGGCGTACCCTTCGTCGATGGAAAGCTCCAGCGGCAGAAGAGGAGTCCTGCTGGTCAGGGAGACTTCCTCGCTGCGCACGGATGCGCGCTTGTGGGTGTGGAGCACCGTCAGGGTGATGGTGTGTTCCGTATCCGCTTCCAGGCCATCGAAGGTCAGTTCGGAAGGCACGTCCCCGAAGGCGTAGCTGGAGGAGACGCCGTCAAAGACAACCTCCAGCGCGTCGTAGGTTTCCGGCATGGTGAACCGATAGGTGAGGCTTGTGGCGCTCGCCCCTGCAAGGGCAAGTCCGCTCGCGGGGACGGGCACGTAGACCGGTTCCGTCCCCGCATTGGCGGCGGGACAGGTGTATGTGCTGGTAAGGTTGGCGGCGATTCTGATGGTCTGGCTTGCCGTGTATCCCACCTGTGAACCGTCGGGGCCATACAGCTTGACGTGGACAGACGAGCCGTCCGTGACCTCGGCACTGCCGACGGAAAGGTAGGCGGCATCCGCTCCGGAGGCAAGGTCCTTCGTGGCGATCACCGAATCGTCGTCATCGTTTACCAGTTCGATCTTGGAGACCGCAAGCCCCTTCCAAGAGACGAACAGGGAAGCGGAACCCTTGTACGTGCCGCTGTAGACAGGAGAGAGGGGGATGGTAAAGGAATTCGCATGTTCCACGTCGAGTTCCTGCACGGTGGAGACGACCAGGTTCCCCTGGCGGTCGTAACCCTTGATGGAGAACTCGTTGTCGCCAGCCGACGAGGTCGCTACCGACAGTCGGTTTCCGTTCCGCTCAAGCGCTGCCCTGGGGAAACTCTGCGTCCCGTTTCCGAAGCTGACCTCAAACCGTTCGATGGTTTCCCAAACCAAGTTGGTAGGACCCGCATCCAATTGCTTGGAGATGGTCACCGTCCCGGTATAGGATCGGGATGGTTCATCCGACCAGGTCGACTCGCTGCACCCCGCCACCAGAGAGGTGGCGAGGAGGGAGAGAAGGAAGTACGCAGGACAACGCAGCACAAGCATTCCTTAGTGGCTGGTCGAGAAACTCAGCTTCTGCAACTCGGTATCGTTCAGCTTGACGGTGACGTTGACGCCGGAACTATCGGCATTCGCTTGCCGCAGGACTTCGAACGCGTAGGCATCTCCGTCTACAGCGTACAGGTCGTACCTGGTTCCTGCTAGGCCATGTGTTGTTGACCCATCGGAGAACTCGTACGAAATCGAGAGGCCGAGAGCGGAAAGATCCTGGAAGGTGGTGCTGTCCGGGGTGCTGGAGGCGGAGTTCGTGTAGACGACACGGAAGTAGTACTCCCGCCCGCTGAATGCGGCTCCTGTCGTATCAACCGTCGTGTTCTCGACATACACGTTCCTGTCTTTGCCATTGCTCTTGTACTGGAGGATGTGTTCCTGCAATACCTGTATCGGTGTCCAGGTCGCTTTTGTGCCGTTTTTCCCTTCGACGGTGATGGTTGCGGAGCCGGCTCCAACTGCGGTTACCAGAAGGTTGTCATCGACAGTGGCGATGCCATCGTCGCTGGAATAGGAACCGGTGACGGTCTTCTCGCTCTCGTTGGCGTCGGCTGGCAGGTAGGAGACCGCGAGCTGTTCGGTCCCGTAGCCGTTCTCTCCACCGACGAAGAGCGTGCGCGCGGCATTGGTGATGCTGATGCTCTCCACAGGAGCGACAAGGGTGATTCCACTGGTCTCCACCTTGACGTCGGCATTTGAGGTGGAAGTCGCGGTGAAGGTGACCTTGCGCATGTCGTCGCTGAACGCGGAGAGGTCGCTGGCGACCGTGATGGTGCCGTCGGAGGCGATGGTGGCAAGTTCCGGATTGGAGGAGCTCCAGGAGAATGTCTGCACATCGGCGTCAAGCGGCATGACATGGGCCGTAAGCTGGGTTGCGGTTCCCCTGACGACCGTCAGGTTTTCCGGCACGCTGTCAAGCACGATTGTCTCGACCGGCGTGCTGACGTAGGTGAACTGGTAGGTGGCGGAGTAATCTTTCTTTCCGTCGTTCATGATGAGAGTCAGGTATTGGACCTGTCCCACCTTCGAAGAGAGCAATCCAGGAGTCTCGTCGGAGATGGTGATGACCTCCAGGCCGGAAGTATGGACTTTCTCGTTGTCGATCGAGGTGCCGTTCAGGTACCACAGATACTTCGAGATGCCCTCGACGTCATTCTGCAGGCTGATGGTGAAGGACTGGCCTTTCACCAGTTCGGTGCTGCCGGTCAGCGAGGCGTTGGCGATAACCTGGGAGGTTGTCGCGCCGGCGATGGTGACCGTCGGGTTCGGCACCGTGACAGCTTCGGACTTCGCGCTGGTGGTTCCCGAGACGTCCACATCGCCGACCATGGCATTTGCCTGGACCGTATACTGGTAGGAAACTCCGGTCTTGAGTTCGGTATCTGTCCAGCTGGTGTCGGTGACGCCATCAACTGTTTTTGCTTCGGTGCCATCGGCGTACTTGGTGATCGTGTAGGAAGTGGCTCCCGTCACGGCGGTCCAGGAAACCCCCAGGTTGCCGGTATTCGGGCGTGCGACCACGTTCTTCACCTCTCCGAGCGTGACGATGAAATCCTTCGTAGCGGAAATATCGTATGCATCCGAGGTTATGGTGATTGTGGCTTTCCCGATGTCCTTCACGCGGAAGACTCCCGCTACGGCATCCTCGACAGCGAGGATGCCCTCGTTCGAGCTGCTCCAGGTGTAGCCGAGATCGGTGGCGTTTTCGGGTGTCGTGCTTGCCGTAAAGGTTACGGCGCGTCCCTTCTGCAGGATTTGGTCGCTGCCCAGTTCGTTGATGGAAAGCCCCGTGAGGACAATCGGGGAGAGTTTGTTGACCGTGATGGTGGCGCTTGCATAGTCAACGCCATCGTCATTATGCAATGCGGCAAGCGTCGCGTAGTACACGGTCCCTTCGCTCAAGCCCGTGTAGGTTTTGGTGAATGCTCCATCAGCGTACATGCCGGCCATCTCAGACTTCGAGAGGGTTTCCATCGTCGCGTTCTGCGCGTTGTTTTCCGCATAGAAGGTGATGGCCACGCCACTGTAGGAGCCTGGCATCGTCCAGGAGAGCCTGAGCTCGCCGGATTTGCCTGTGTAGGCGAGCGAAGCGCTGGTAACGGGCTTGGACTCGTTCAGCGCGCTGGAGGAAAGGGTGAGGGTGGAAACATTTCCCTGATTGAACGGGTCGACCAGGTTCGAGGTCTGGTTGGCTGCCGCACGCAGCACCTCCATGCCGGAAGTGCCCAGTTCCTTGCCGTTTGCGTCGAGGAAGCGGAAGTGGACGAACTGGCCCTTTCGCTTGGTGAAGGGGACTTGCTGGATGAAATCCACGTTGGTGGCGTTTTCCTCGACCTTCTGCGTGGCGAGCACGTTGCTTCCCTCGTCGGCCGAATCGTCGATCAGCTGGATTTCCTTGACCTTCGTGTTGGCCGTGGAGCTCCAGTCTATGGCGATGGAGACGGTCCCTTTGAGGTCGCTGAAGACCGCGTCGGCGGTATCGGCATAGATGAAATCCAGCTCGGCGGTGAACTGGTTGGTGCTGTTTGCCAGGATCTCGACCGTCTTGCTCTGGTATTCGATTGGTTGTGTCTTGTCCTCATCGGCCCAGGCGGTGACCGTCAGTGTGCTGGCCCCGACGGGAAGGTTGGTGAAGGTGACGCTGCCTGCGTCAGCAGAGACGGTTTGCGGATCCTGGTCCCCAAGCGTGACCGTGTACAGTTTGGTCGTTTCCTTTGTGGCGATGTCGATGGTTTTGGATATGGTCTGCACCGGCAGGATGATGGTGGCGCTGACCCCCTTGGTCTGCTCGGCAGTCGGGTTGTTGATGGAGGAAGTGTCTATGTCCGAGGTACAGGCGACAAGGGTGCACAGCAGGGCCAAGCACACAAATCCAAACGTTTTTTTCAACGATTGTGTCATCTTACGCGCTCCTTCTATGTCATAAGTGGCGTTCTTCGCAAGCAATTTTTTCGTTTAATAATTGCGCAATATATCTGTATATCGTCGTTTGGTAAAGTATTTGACGACAGAAATAGCGCAACTTGTTGGATTTCTCAACAACGTGTTTGGTATTTCGAAAAATGATAAACAATGTGTTGTGACATGGGGGGATGCTTTTGACACGAGTCTCGACTTGTACGGGAACTTCCGTTTTGGGTATGCTGGGGACATGAAAAAACTGGTTCTTGCGGAGAAACCGAGCGTTGCGCGTGAAATCGCTCGTGTGATGGGATGCCCCCTGCGCGGCAAGGGGTATCTGGAAGGTCCCGACTATGTGGTCACCTGGGCCTTGGGCCATCTGGTGGAGCTGGCGCCACCGGCAGATTATGACGAGACGTGGAAGCGCTGGTCGATGGGCTCGCTGCCCATGCTTCCCGATCCCTTGAAGCAGGTGGTCATCGAGGAGAGCAAGGAGCAGTTCCAAGTGGTCAAGGAGCTCTTTTCCCGCGATGACATCTCCGGCCTGGTGATCGCCACCGATGCCGGACGTGAAGGGGAGCTGGTCGCCCGCTGGATCATGAAGATGGCCGGCTACAAGGGAGAGGCGGAACGGCTGTGGATCAGCAGCCAGACCGACCAGGCCATCCGCGAGGGTTTCGCCAATCTGAAACCCGCCAGCCTGTACGAGAACCTCTACCATGCGGCGGAGAGCCGCGCCGCCGCAGACTGGTACGTCGGCATGAACGTTACCCGCGCGCTGACCTGCCACTACGACGCCAAGCTTTCGGCTGGACGTGTCCAGACACCGACCCTCGCGCTGATGACCAAGAGGGAGGACGAGCGGGACGCGTTCACCGGTACCTTCTACTACACCCTGAAGGCGGACTTCCTGACCTTCAGCGCCACCTGGCAGGATGCGGATGGCAACAGCCACGTCACCAGCGAGGAAAAGCTCAAGCAACTGACGGATTCCCTGGCGGGCAAGGAGGGCAAGGTCGTTTCTGTGGAGAAGGTCCACATGAGCGAGAAGCCGCCGCTCGCCTACGACCTTACCGCCCTGCAGCAGGATGCCAACATCTACCTCGGCTTCTCGGCCAAACAGACGCTGGACACCCTGCAGAAGCTCTACGAGGTCTACAAGATCGCGACCTATCCCCGAACCGACAGCCGCTACATCACCCACGACGTGGTGGCCACCCTGCCGGACAGGCTTCGGGCCTTGGGAGACACCCCCTTCGGTCCCCGTGCCATCAGCTATGCGGCCGGCGGTTTCCGCGTCGACGAGGAACGGTTCGTCAAGGACATGGGGGTGACCGACCACCATGCCATCATTCCCACCGAGCAGCATGTCGACCTGTCCGCGTTGAAGCCGGACGAGAAGGCGCTGTGGCAACTGATCGCCATCCGCTTCCTCGAGGTGCTTTCCCCGGACTACGAGTACGACACCACGACGGTGAAGATCCAGGTGGGGGACGAGCTCTTCCAGTCCCGTCTCTCGACACCGACCCAGCAGGGCTGGAAGGAAATCGCGAAAAGCGCCGGCCGCCAGGATCCCTTTGCCGGGCTGGATGATCTCGAAGTCGGCCTTTCCTCGCTGAAAGTGGGAGACACTGTCAAGGTGACCAAGGTCAGGAGCAGACGCTATGCGACCCCTGCCCCGGAGCGCTATACCGATGCCACCTTGCTTTCCGCTATGGAGCATGCCGGGCGCTTCGTCGACGACGCCGAGCTGAAGAAGCACCTTGGTGGCGGACTGGGGACCCCGGCCACCCGTGCCGACATGATCGAGAAGCTGGTCCAATACCACTACGTGGACCGTGTCGGCAAGGAGTTCGTCCCGACCCCGAAGGGAAGGGAGGTGGTCCGCCTGGCCCCGCTGCAGCTCCGCTCTCCGGAGCTGACCGGCGTGTGGGAGGAACGGCTTTCCGCCATCGCCGAGGGCAAGGAGGATCCCGCCAAGTTCGTGCGCGACATCAAGCAGAACGCCCGCGAGCTGGTCGACCAGATCGCCAAGACGCGCGACGCTTTCAGCCCGCGCTTTTCCGACAGCAAGGAATGCCCCTACTGCCACGGACCGATGATGAAGGTGGTCGACGAGATCGGCCGCACCCATTACGTCTGCCAGCGCCTTTCCTGCAGCTACGAGGAGATGATCGTGCGACACCGCATCAAGGTGCCGAAGGCGCCGGCGGCGACACCTGCCGTCCCGGTGAAGAAGGTCGTGGTGGTCAAGAAGGTGCCGGTCTCGGCATCCGCTTCCCCCAGTGGCCTGAGACGGGTGGTGCTGAAGAAGAAGCCGGCAATCACCAGCTACTCGGCCGGTAGTGACGAGGAGGTTGGCTTCACCTACCAGTACAAGGATGAGGTCGAGGTGGTCCGCCCGAGCAAGAAGAGCTTCCGCAGGGACGACCGTTCCCGCCAGTCCGACCGCGTCCCGCTTTCCGACCCGCACATGGTCTCCTCCGGGAGTTCCTTCGGCGGTGGAGGGACCTTCGCCGACCTGGTCAAGGCGAGCCAGGAACGCTACCGCAACGACAGGAACAAGAAGCGCAAATGACGTCAGTCGTGTGCTCCGGGAGGAGGGTGACATGCCTTCCTCCTTTTCTTTTGTCCATGTTTCACCCTACGAATGTAATAAAATGCATTAAATGTTAAAATAATAACACTAAGTTATCATATAGACACAAATGTGACGTTTTGCTATACTAGGCCACACGTAAGGAGAGCGCGCATGCACATCGGTATTGTGGGCTATGGCAAGATGGGGCGTCTGGTCAGGAACATCGCCTTGGGCGAAGGCCTCGAGGTGAGCAGGGTGGTCGACCCCTCGGCGGACGACGCGGAGGTGACGGACCGGGAGGTGGACGAAAAGCTGCTTGCGCAGTGCGACGTGCTCGTCGAGTTCAGCAGCCCGCTTGCCATCATGGAGCACCTGCGGTGCTACGCCGCCCATCCTTGCCGCGTGGTGGTGGGGACGACAGGCTGGTACGACAACCTGCCCGAGGTGGAGAACCTGATGGTCTACGCGCCTTCCTCCATCATCTACAGCGGAAACTATTCCTTGGGAGTCGCAGTCTTCCTGCGGCTGGTCAGACAGGCATCCCGGCTGTTGGATTCCGTCGGCGGATACGACGCGGGGGTGCTGGAGATGCACCACAGGGGCAAGGCTGACGCTCCCAGCGGCACCGCGCTGATGGTGGCAAGGGAAATTGCCGCCACCACCAGCCAGACGAGGATTGTCACCGGGAACCTTCCTTCCCAGCGCCAGCTGGACGAGGTCCAGGTGGCCTCGCTCCGGGTAGGAAGCCTGGCAGGCACCCACACCGCGATCTTCGACAGCGAGGCGGACACGATCGAGTTGACCCATCGCGCCCGTACCCGTGGAGGGTTCGCCAAGGGCGCGCTCCTGGCTGCCAGATGGCTCATGGACCAGAAGCCAGGGCTGTATACGCTGGATGATTTGGTCGGAGGACTGTTGCCTGATTGAAATGGAGCTTTGAGGAGAAACGAGATGCAGAGAGTGTTGTTCCGGGGTGTCTACACAGCGATGGTGACCCCTTTCACAGAGAAAGACAATATTGACGAGGACGCGCTGAAGGCGATGATTGACGCGCAGGTGCGTGGAGGCGCCGCTGGGCTGGTTCCCTGTGGTACCACTGGCGAGTGCCCCACGCTGAGCCATATCGAGCATGACCGGGTGATCTGGCTTACCGTCCACTACGCGGCCGGCCGGCTTCCGGTGATCGCCGGTACCGGCAGCAATGCCACCAGCGAGGCCATCCAGCTTTCCAGACACGCGCAGGCCAACGGCGCGGATGCCTGCCTTCTGGTCAATCCCTATTACAACAAACCGACCCAGAAGGGGCTTTACCTGCACTTCAAGGCGGTCGCCGACTCGGTCGACATCCCCTGCATCCTGTACAACATCAAGGGACGCACCGGGGTCAACCTTGAGACCGACACCCTGATCAAGCTTGCCAACGACTGCCCGAACATCGTCGGCGTCAAGGAGGCAAGCGGGAACCTGGTGCAGATGGAGGATGTGGTCAACCGTAGCCAGGATTCCTTCTCCGTGCTTTCCGGGGACGACAACATGACTTTGGACCTGCTGGGCAAGGGTGGGGACGGAGTCGTCTCGGTCGCCAGCAACATCGTCCCGAGGATGATGAGCACGATGGTGTCGCTGTTCCAGGGCGGCAAGGTCAAGGAGGCGACTGCGTTGAACGACCTGCTCGCGCCATTCTTCAAGGCCTGTTTCATCGAGACCAACCCGATTCCCATCAAGACCGCCATGGCCCGGTATGGGTGGTGCAGGGAAAGCTTCCGCCTTCCGTTGTGCACCTTGGATGGCGATGAGCATCGTTCGGCGCTCTACCAGGCTTTGGACGCGCTGGACGCCGCTGGCTGGATCGAGAGGAGGGATTGACCATGGCGCATGTGAATCCGAATTTTCTGAGATTGGCTGGGGGGTACCTGTTCCCAGAAATCGCCCGACGCACCAGGCTTTGGCAGGAACGGAACCCCGACGCCAAAGTGTTGCGGCTGGGGATCGGCAACACGACCGAGGCGCTCAGCCCGGCGGTGGCCGACGCGATGAAACAGAAGATCGACCTGCTGCTTGACCGCCGTACCTACACCGGATACGGGGACGAGCAGGGAGACAGGGCCCTGCGCGAGGGACTGGCGGATTACTACCTGCGCCAGTGGGGCGTATCCCTCGATCCACTGGAGTTCTTCGTCAGCGATGGCGCCAAGAGCGACGTGGCGAACCTGCAACAGCTCTTTGAACCCGATGACATCGTCGCCGTCCAGGATCCGGCCTACCCGGTCTACGTCGACACGAACGTCGTCGGCGGAAGGAGCGGGGAGTGGAACGGGGAAAGCTACCGCCGCTTCGTCTATCTGGAGAGCACCGCCGCGAACGGGTTCATCCCCGTTCCCCCGAAAGGGCACGTGGATTTGGTCTATCTTTGCTTTCCCAACAACCCGACCGGGGCAATGGCGACCAAGGAACAGCTGCAGGCCTTCGTCGACTACTGTGTCCGCGAGAAGGCTGTCCTCATCTACGACGCTTCCTACTGCGAGTACATCACCGAAAGCGGCTACCCCCACTCGATCTACGAGGTCGACGGGGCGGCAAGTTGCGCCATCGAGGTCAACAGCTTCAGCAAATTCGCTGGTTTCACCGGGGTGCGGCTTGGCTGGACGATTGTCCCGAAGGCAATCGATATTGGCGGGCCGGGACTGCTGAACAAGCTGTGGAATCGTCGCCAATGCACCTTTTTCAACGGCGCGAGCAACATCAGCCAGGCGGGCGGTTTGGCCGCCCTTTCGGGAGAGGGTTGGAGACAATGCCGGGAATTGGTAGGATACTATCTGGAAAACGCCCGCATCATCCGAGAGGGGCTTGAGTCCATCGGATTGACTTGCCATGGAGGAGAGAACAGCCCGTACGTCTGGGTGAGGACCCCCCACGATATGACGAGCTGGGACTTCTTCGACCTGCTGTTGGAGAAGGCGCATGTCGTCGTTACTCCGGGTTCCGGTTTCGGACCTGCAGGCGAACACTATGTCAGGGTCTCGGCCTACGGCCATCGCGAGGATGTGGTCGAGGCTGTCGGATCGATAGAGAGGAATATCCGCATATGAGCACAAAGCATCTGCCAATGGAGGAGGGGAAGCTGCTGGAGCTTGCCAGAACGCTTCCTACTCCGTTCTACCTATACGACGAGAAGGCGATCCTGGAGAACGCAGAGGCCTTCCGCAGGGAGTTCTCCTGGGCTCCCAGCTTCCGTGACTACTTCGCCGTCAAGGCGCTGCCCAACCCGGCCATCGTCAAGCTCCTGGCCGACAGGGAGGGCTTTGGCTGCGACTGTTCCAGCCTGCCCGAGCTATGCATCGCCGAGGCGAGCGGGGTGAAGGGACGCGGCATCATGCTGACCAGCAACGACACTCCGGTGGACGAGTTCGCGAAGGCGCTCGAGCTGGGGGCGATCATCAATCTTGACGATATCTCCCACATCGATTTCCTTCCATCGCTTCCCGAGATGGTCTCGTTCCGCTACAACCCGGGATCGGACCGCACGGGCAACGCCATCATCGGCAACCCGGTCGAGGCGAAGTACGGGGTGCCCAAGGACAAGATCGTCGAGTGCTACCGGATCATGAAGGAGAAAGGGGTGAGGCACTTCGCCCTGCACACCATGGTGGCCAGCAACGAGCTGGACGCCCAGTACATCGTCGAGACCGCCCGCATGCTCTTCTCGCTGGTCAGGAAAATCCACGACGAGGCGGGGGTGAGGATCGAGCTGGTCGACCTGGGCGGTGGCGTGGGCATCCCCTACCGTCCCGAGCAGGAGCGTATCGACATCCACTACATTTCCACGGAAATCCACAAGCTGTATGAGGAGATGGTCGTCAAGGAGCACCTTGACCCGCTTGGCATCTCCTTCGAATGCGGCCGCTATATCACCGGGCCCTACGGATACCTGATTTCCACTGTCCGGCATGTGACCCACAAGTACAAGGAATATGTCGGTCTGGACGCCACCATGGCGGACCTGATGCGTCCCGGCATGTATGGCGCATACCACCACCTGACGGTGCTGGGCAAGGAGAAGGCCCCGCACGACCATGTCTATGACGTGACGGGGTCTTTGTGCGAGAACAACGACAAGTTCGCCATCGACCGTCCGCTTCCGGAAATCCAGGAGGGTGATATCGTGGCTATCCATGACGCAGGAGCCCACGGCCACAGCATGGGCTTCAACTACAATGGGAAGCTTCGCCATGCCGAGTATCTGCTGCATGCCGATGGCACGGTGACGATGATCCGTAGGGCGGAGACGATGGACGACTATTTCGCGACGCTCCGCTTTCCTGGAGCACCGGTAAGGATCTGAAGATGTTCAAGTTTCCCGTACGTGTCTATTACAGCGATACCGACGCGGAAGGCATCGTCTACCATGCGCGTTACCTGGACTTCGCCGAGCATGCCCGCACGGAGATGCTGAGGCAGGTCGGGATCCAGCAGAGCGCCAGCCAGAAGGCCGGCACCATGCTGGTCGTTTCCTCGATCACGATTGATTTCAAGCGCCCAGGCCATCTGGACGACCTGCTGACGGTCGAGACCGAGGTGGAGAACGCCAAGGTGTTCTCTCTGGTGCTGAAGCAGACCATCAAGCGGGGGGACGAGGTGCTGGCGCTTTTGTCCGTGAAGGTAGCCAGCGTCAGTGTCGGGACGAACCACCCCGCCCCTCTCGAGCGGGGTGTCGTCGAGGCGATCAAGGCCCTTTAGTCGACCGGATAGCTCACCGTGACGGAGACGCTTCCGATCGAGCCAGGCTTGGTGGAGGTGATCACCACGTCATAGCGGTGGCTGCCCGGTTTCTTGTCCTTCAGGACCAGGGATGCCGTGTTCGCCCCTGCAATCGGGGTCCCCTCGTGGTACCACTGATAGGAAAGTCCTTCTGCCTGCAATCCAAGCGAGGACAGGTTGGCCGGCTCGGCGGTCAGGGTTACCTGCGGACTCTGGGCCGTCACCACTTCGGGTGTGCAGCGCACCGTCGCCTGGATTGGCAACGAGGTGTCGTTATGGATGGTCAGGCCGAAGACGTTGGACCGGTCGCCGATTTCCAGGGCTACCTCTCCGCCAGAGAGCGCCCCATCGACAATCCGGATCGCGCTGGTGGCGCCACTGACGTGGGTACCGTCGGTCAGCAGCTCGAGGGCAAGCACGTAGCTTCCGCTGGGAAGCCCGTTTCGGGTGATGGACGCTTCTCCCTCTTGTACCGCGGGAGTGATGGCGATCATCTCCCCGTCCTGGTTCCGCAGTGTCGCGACCAGCTGGAAGTCTGCCTTGTCCACCTGGTCCTTCGCCCATGTGACACGGACCGAGAGGTTTCCGTCTCCGGTCATCCGGTCTAGCGAAAGTTCCGCGACCTTGGTCTTGCCGGTGAATACCACGTCGGCCGAACCCTCTGCGAGGGGCGTACCCTCCGCGTTGCGGGCTGTCGCTTCAAGATGCCAGGTTCCGATGGCAAGACGGCCCAGATTGAAGGTATGGCTCTCGTTCTCCTCTTCGCCGGAAAGCGAGAGCGTAGCTCCTCCGGGACCGGTACCGGAGATGTCGTAGGTGGCGATGGCCAGCGTCTGGCCGGCAGGCAGGATGGATTTTTCCTGAAAGGCGTCACAGGTAAGGCAGAGCTTTACCTCGGCTTCGGTCAGCTCGGGTTCCGCCCGCAGCGCCTTGTCGTCACAGCCGATGAGCGCCAGAAGGGCGATCATCCCGTAGAGAATCATCAGTCGTTTCATGTGCGACCTCCTGACCTATTGAACGGGATTCCTTGCCGTTCCGATGCAAACCATGTATCGTGGAGGCATGCAGGTAACGATCTATCCCAAAGGCCACGTCGGAACCTCCCACTTGTTTCTCGTGGGGGGATGGGAACCATACGAGGATGTCTCGGCAAGAGTGGAGCTCAGCTATCGGAAGAGCCACTTGCTGGTGACCTTCACCATCTGCGAGCCGGAATTGCGGCGCATGGTGACCGGTTGCAACCAGCAGGTCTGTGAGGACAGCTGTGCCGAGGTCTTTCTGAAAGTTGCGGGTAGCGACGACTATGTCAATATCGAGACGAGCGCCAGCGGCGCCGTGCACGGGGCTGTCGGTCCCGACCGGCACCACCGCCGTTTCCTGGACGAGTCCATCCTGAAGAAGCTTCCTGTCGAGGTGACGATAAAGGAGTGGAGCAACCGTCGGGCTGTCTGGGTCCTGAAAGAGGATCTGGATCTTGTCATGCTGGGTGTCGTTCCCGCTGGTACCGACCTGAAGGGCCTGCGCCTGGAGGGAAACTTCTATACCTGCGGAGACAAGTTGAAGAAGCCGATCTGGTTGCTCTGGAATCAGGTCGACAGCCTGAAACCCGATTTCCACCGCCCCGACTGCTTCGGGGACCTGCTCTTTATGTGAGCAAGGTCTTCAGCGAGGCCCTGGCATGGGCCTCGACCTGTTCCACTTGCCATCCGAGCCTGGAGGCCAGCTTCTGGTACCAGGCTTCGAGCGACTGATGGTACCTGCCGCAGGCGGGAAGGTCGCTTTCCACCGTAAAGGGAAGATCCTTGATCTCCTCCAGCCGGTTCCAGAGCTTCGTCCCTTCGACGCGGGGCCCGAGGGAAATGACCGAGCCCTTGCCGGTTATTGCCTTGGCTGTCTCGATGCTTCCGGTAAAGCCGTGCCAGAGGGTCGCCACCGTGCCGTCCAGGATTCCGGCCATCTGCCCGTCCGCCCCTACAACGTGCAACGAGACCATGCGGTGCATGTCACGGGCGATCCGGAAGAATTCCTGCAGGACCTTCACCTGTCCTTCCCGATCCGGAAAGCGCCTGTCCAGACCCACTTTGCCGATTTGCATCTCCTTCCTTTGTGCTAGGAGCGTTTCGAGACGGGGCAGATCGACCTCGGTGCAGGGTGGGAGCAGCCCGAGGGACGGAACGACATGGTCAAGCTCGGTCTGGAAAGCCTCTTCCCACTCAGCCGCGCGGCTGGTGCAGAGGATGCCTTCCGCTTGTTCCAGAACAGGAAGATGGAAATGGGCGTCCAGCATGGTCACACCAACAACAGCAGGTAGCAGACGATGATGGCGGCCGCGATGCTGAGGATTGTCGGACGCTTCGCATAGCCGATGGCAAAGGCGATAGCGATGGCGCCGATACCGGCGTACCACTGCGGACCATAATCATGGAAGGCGCCGGGAAAGATCAATGCCCCCATGGCGGCAATCGGCAGGATCTGCATGCACTTCACCAGGAAAGGCGGCAACCGGTCCAGCCCTTTGACCCAGTAGGGAATTTCCTTTACGAGCATGGTGGCAAGGGCTCCACAGAGGAAGATGACGATGGTCGGGATCTGGTGGGACGCGCTCATCTTTCCCTCCCTCCATCGCACAGGGCGCCGACAACGGTGGCGCCCAGCATGGCGATGACGAAAGACCAGCCTGCCCCGACATGCAATCCAAGGGAGAGCGCGCTGTTGACCAAACCGGCGAACAGGCAGATGAGGAGGATCCTGAGCCCGCCCTTGCGTACCTCGCCAGCCCACATGGCGCTGAACATGGCGTACAAGGTCACCCCGACGGCCAGCTGCCACTCCGCGGAAAGCAACGCTCCCACCATGCAGCCGACCACGGTGCCCGAGACCCATCCCGTGTATGCGGTGAGCTCAAGGCTGATCATGTATTTCCAGCAAAGCGGCTTGCCCTTCAGGACGGAGACGCTGAACACCTCGTCCGTGGTGAAGAAGCCGACGACAAAACGCTTGAACCCATGGATGTTGTCCAGCTTTTGGGCTACCGCCGCTCCTTCGAAGGCATAGCGCAGGTTCACCAACGCTATCGAGAGCACGATCTCAAAGATTGCCGCGCCACTGGCAAGCAGGTTGACGCCGAGGAATTGGCTGGACCCGCCGTAAATCGCGAGGGAGGAAAATGTCGCTTCCCCGAGGAAAAGCCCTGCGTTCCGGCACACGAGTCCGAATGCGATCGCAGTGGGAAAGTAGCCAATGAAAATGGGCATCCCGTCCACAATTCCTTCACGCACGGTGAGGCTAGTCTGGTTCATGGTGGTGTCAATGATATCGAGTTCGTACTTTCTTGCTCAAGTGCCCCTGTGCTATGATACAGGCTCAGGAGCATTGCATGGGTTTGTTTCTTGCCAATACTGGCCTTGAGTGCCTGAGAGAGGGTGACCATCTGGACGAACAGCTGGTTGGAGAGCTGAAAGCGCTGGGCAAAGAGGAGAAGGTGGGGACTGACGGTTCCGCATATCTGACCTATACCTTTCCCAGCGGGCTCGAGCTGGTATTCCGCATGGGCGGCGATGTCGTTGTCGACGGTGACATGTTTTATGAAGGACACAGCTTGTGGCAGGCGAAGCCGGCCGTCACCATCCCGACGCGGGGATACCTTTCCCTTGATCTGGTGTTGGTGGACCTGGCGGGCAGAAACGGGTTCGCCGCGAGCATCCTGAAGCCGGCCACCATTCCGCCGTTTACCAACGAGCAACAACTCGACCTTTCGGTCGGCGCCTTTCCCATCGGGCTGGACGTGTTCGACGACCGGAAAAGCTACGAGGCGGTCACGGACGAGAAGGTCCGCCTGCAGGATGGGCAGGTGATCCCTTACAACTACCTGATGAGCAGGCAAGAGGGGCTGAAGGCGAAGGAACAGGAGTTTTTCAACCACAAGATCCAGTTCAACCTGTTTGCAGGGGAAGTGGTGGCGTTGGAGCAGAAGGACAACCAGTGGCATGCCTCCTCCTTCCAGGTAGCGACGGTTCGCACCGTTCTCGGCAACCTCGACGTGGTCTTCGGAGCGGGACAGGTCAAGCGGCCTCTCCATGAGGGGTGTTACCTGTTCGGTGAAGCTCTGATCAGCGCCAAGGTGCTCGCAATCGACGGCAAAGCGCTCTGATTTTCTGGAGAGTGTCCTGTTTTTGGACACTTTCTTGACAATCTGCCCTCTCCCTGCCCATTATGGAGACATGTCCAACTCCACGATAACAAAGAGGGCTCTGGCGAGCTCGCTCAAGGAATGCATGGCGGAAAAGCCCCTGGAGAAAATCTCGATTGGCGAGATTTGCGCGAAGTGCGACTTGAACAGGAAAAGTTTTTACTATCATTTCCGCGACAAGTTCGAATTGGTCAACTGGATTTACGATACCGAGATCAACGACAAGGTCAACGGGTGTCTGAAGACGATGTCCACCAAGGACATCGCGATGATGATCTGCCAGTATCTTTTCGAGAACCGCACCTTTTACCTGAATGCGTTGGAGGTGTCCGGCCCTCATTCCTTCCATGACTATTTCTGCCGGCAAATCCAGCCGATTGTCGACAAGACGCTGCATGTCTCCAGCGACGACTCCTTGGACCTGGAGGAACTCAGCGACGTGATCGGGGACTTTTGCCTTTCGGCGGTCAGGCGATGGATCGGGCATCCCAATCCTGCGACCCCCGAGAAGTTCCTGGAAAACCTGACCAACGTCAGCGTCACCCTCTGCGGACGCATGCTTTCCGTATTCCTCTGACAGCCAAGCGCGCAAGAAGAGGGTGGTGGCAAACAACCATTTGGCTTGTGCATTCATGATTTAGAGGATTCCCGCGCACATGACCTTGGCGATTTGCCTTCGGGGACGATCGTCGCCACAAGGGAAGCCAAGGTATCCATGCAGCACAAGCACGATAGGACGACGTCAATCTTTTGGCTTGTTCTTCGCCCCTTTGGGACGTCCGGGGCCTTTCGATGCCGCGAGTTTCTCGAAAGTCTGCTGGTCGATCAGGTATACTCCAGCCGTCTTTTGCACGCCGAGCTTCACGAGCGCTTGAGTTACGCTGTTCCTTGCCCTTCCAAGCTTTTCGGAAACTTCCTTGACTGTATAAAAATCCTTCATCTTCACATCCTTATCACGACAATAAGGATTGCGATGGACAAAATCGTGTTGATTACGGTGAGTATCAGTTTCAGATTGTCTTTCATCGATTGTTTCCTCCTTCCAGAGTATGGAGCAAAAGGGAAGGGAAGAAAAGAGAGGATACGATTTCTTCGTATCGTCATGAAAGGCGATTTGGGTTGGTACTGACGCATTACCCCCCCAAAAAAAAAGAGTGGAGATCGTGAGGAACACGGCTCCACTTTTGCGCATGGACCGAAATCCACACTCGCGGAATGGGAAGAAATCCCGACCGCTATAGTAGAAGATATCATCAAAAAATATTTTGTCAATAATCCGGATGACCAGAGACCGGTCCCGTATGATGCCTATAGGGATGCTGGGATTGGTTCCGGTTCTGTCAAGCCCGACGTGCGTGCCCAGGGGCCTATCACGGTTCCGCCTACCTCCTCGGCATGTGCAAGACCGACAAGGTGGACAGCGGGGAAGGGTGATCCCAATCCTTTGGCTGGGGCCTGCATTTCACCCAGGTGAAGCATATCGGCGTCGAACACGCCCAGAGGCAGGAAATCTGAAGTTCAAGAATAGCGGGAGGGGCGCCTGGCTTTTGGATATCTTCTCCGTGATGAGGACACGGTGGACCGCATCTCAGGAACGTCCGGACTTGGTACCGCACAAGACCAATGAGGATGTCCGACGGTAACATCGGACCTGTTTTGTCTTGATTTGGGGCGCTGGGGCAGGAACGGTTGACTGCAATGCCGTGGAACGCGCCCCTGCATTTCACTCATTCCGCCTTTTCTTTCGTTGGCCTGCCTCTTTTCCCTCTTCGTGCCTTACTCTCATCAAAGAGGTCTTCATCGATGACATACTGTGACCCGAACTTCTGGGCGTGCATGCGTTCCAGCATCTGGCATAGCGACATGTTGACGCCCAATTCCTTAGCCGCCTGAGCGGTCGTCCTTACCGCCATACCAGCCTCACGATGAGCTCTGCCAGCAGGATTCCAAGGAAGCATCCGGCGAAGCTGATCGGAAAATCGAGGCATTTGTCTTTCATCGCTATACCTCTCAATTCTTGTGGGGTATATTCATGGGTGTCGGAGGTAGGACTCCGGCACCCGGACGACTAATTCCCGAAAATCATTCTGAGGATTAGATCCGCTACAAGTGATACAAGGACGCTCAGCAAGAAGTCCTTGCATGTTTCTTTGAACTTGCAGGGACGCGCTCGGCCTATCAGACCGCGCACAGGGAATCTTTCCCGCAGGGGAGGGCAACCATGCCGCCTCTGCCATTGCAGTTGTGTACGGCCATGGACGCAGCCTCCTTTATTGTATGCCTTTCCCTGTTGGAGGCAGGTAGCGTCTTCCCCGATACAGAAGCGGCCGTTTATGCCATCGCGACCTGGCTCCTATGGCGACGACAACCTGAGGCGAGATTATCCTGACAAGGAGCGCTTATCCACGCGCATACCGGCAATTGGATAGCGTAGCCGCGAATGTCAATGAAGAGTCCCTGGCCGGCTTTTGCATGGACGTGTCCGCGACTGCCAGTTGCAGGCAGGTCTTGCCGGCATCGATACGACCGAACTGTCTCCGGACACCATACGCATGTGGCAAGAGAAAGAATTCCGGCGTTTGACGATTGGGAAATGCTCGTGGAGCCTCCTGGCGCGAGGCCTGTGATGGGAACTGATGCCACACCACTGACTCGTCACTATTTTGTTGAAAGGTGCGAAGGAAACCATCAAGTCCGCGACGCTTGGGTCCGAAGGAAAAAACGTTTGATCGCCTTGTATTCGCTCGCATGCGAAGGCTATGACGAGCATACGAGGCGGCATTACGGAGGCGCTGACCGGACGGTCGATCTGAAGAGCGGTGTGACGGTGCGGATGGATGACATTCCATCATACTTTCGTGACAAGTATCTGGATTCGGCTGTCCGGTTCTATCTCAGGTATACAAAGATGGGTCTGCCGTATCAAGGGTGGGGGACCAACCCGAACGTGCTGGTGGAGATCGTGGAAGTACTAGAGCCTCTTGATAGGCTCTATCATCAGAAAAGGGAAATGTTTGGGGGTTGAATCTGATCGGAATGGGTGTATCTTAAGAGTGAGGAGCGATCATCGATCATGGTGTTTTTTATCGGCGGAGGCGGGGATAAGAAGTCTGAAAAGATTGCGATAACCATCATCATCTTTACGTGGCTGGTTTCCATCGGCATCTTCCTTGCCCTCTGTTTCAACTACTGGTTTTTCCCTTTATCGATCGCTTTGTCTTTTGCTCTCTCGAAACTGGTCTCTCATTTCATCAAATGATTCCTCCGCATTCCTGCGGTGACGGGAATGAACAAGGATCTCAATTTCAAACTTACCGCGGATACAACACAAGCGAGTGCCGCGCTCAAAAACATTTCTACACAAGTCGATGCTATCGCTCGGTCGCATACTGGCATCCAAGGGGTAGCCAGCAGCTTGGCCATCTTCGCGAGCGGGGCGAAAGTGGCATTGGCTCCAATGAAGCTTCTTGCCCAGGCGTCAATCGAATGCTCGAAGGCATACATAGCCAGCGCCCGTCAGTCGATAACAATGGAGGCGTCTGTACGCGCGTTAGGCTCTGCTTGCGCGGTCACCGTCAAGGACATCCTTGATATAGCCGATTCCCTTGCGACAGCAACCGCAGGAGATGATGACGCGATTGTCGGTGTCGAGCAGCTTCTCTTGTCTGTCAAGACTCTCGACAGGGAAGGTCTGGAGAGAGCGACAGAGGCCGCGCTCGACATGTCTGTCGCGCTTGGCACCGATGCGAAGAACGCCGCATCTTCCCTTGCCAGAGCACTGGCGGATCCGGCGGACAACATGAGGGCTCTCCGCTCTGCGAACATCCAGTTCAATGACAGCGAGGAAGAGCAGATCAAGAAACTTCAGGAGTCGGGAAAGCTGTGGGATGCACAGCAGATCATACTCGCGAAGGTCGCGGAGAGCTATGGAGGAATAGCGAAGTCGATAGCGGAGACCGATGTCGGAAAGCTGGATGCGATCAAAAATACGTGGGGTGACATTACTGAAGGTTTGGGGCAGTCCATTCTCTTTGGCATCAGCCCTGCGCTTGATTGGATTGAGAGAAGACTGACAATAATCAAAAACAAAATCAACGATGCCAACACCCCGGTCAAAGTTCTGCAGGACTACAACAGCGGAATCGATATCACGAAGAAGTATTCCGCAGACGACATCAGGGCCGCACAGGACCTCCTCCAGCAGGAAGCGGACAAGCAGGCCAAGCCGCTTGACAGCATGTGGCACTTCAACCATCCGTATGATCCTCATGGCTGGATGGGCGGTGGATCTGGTGAAGACTGGGACATGGTCCGCAACTCTGACGAATACAAGAAATGGTCGGATACCGTGAGAGCGATCGACTATTTCGGCAAGCTTGCCAGGGAGGCGGAAGTCCTGGATAACGCTCCGGCTCCCACACCGAGCGGCACCACGAACCCTGGTGGAAGCTTTGTTGGAGTAACCGCGTCGTCCACAGCGAGTTCTCACGCGCTCGATTCTTTCCTAGAATCAAACAAGAATCTTTCGCCATCCATCATGATAGAGAGTCTCAGGCGGGCGGTGCTCGAGGCCGGAGACCAGCTGAACGCACATCGAGGAACTGACGAGGAAAGTTTGTATCAGGATATTTTCGAGGCCCGTCAGCGGACGTATCTTGATGCGCTGTATCCATCGAAGACGCAAGGCAGCGCTGTCGGAGACTTTCTGACCGCGCACTCAAGCATGAGCACGACCATGCAGGTTGCCGACATCAACAGCCAGCTCGCACAGGCGAGGGAGCTTCAGACGAAGGGCGGGATGTCCGACATGGAGGCAGACTCCATCCAGGAGGTCATCGACAAGCTGCAGGAGCAGAAAGATGCCCTGCTTGGAGTTGGGGACGCAACCGATGCGGTGAAGACTGGAGCGGAGAAGTATGCCGAGGCTTACCAGTCAGCGACGAAGTACATCAGCCAGGCAACCCAGATGCTCGGCTCTTTCTTCGACTTGTACAGCCAGCTGCTCTCAAATGACGTGGATTCCCTTGACAAGCAGCTTTCCGACGCCGAGGAACGATGGGACAAGTACTTCGACAATCTCGAAAGGAAACAGGACACACAGAAGTCGTCTCTTGCGGCGATGTATGACGAGGGGCTGATCAGCGCGGAGGACTACACATCGGCGCTCGAAGATCTGGACGAGCAGTATACCCAGTCTCAAGCAGACCGTGAAGCAGAGGAAGAAGAGCTGCAAAAAGAGGCCGACAAGGCGAAAGAGAAGCAGTTCAACGCGAACAAGATCAACTCAATCGCGCAGGTCCTCATCCAGGGCGCGCAGGCAACTGCGGCCGTCTGGGCGAATCCGGGGTGGCCTGCCGCCATCCCGCTCACGGTGATGCTTGGCGCAATGAACACGGCGCAGATCGCCACAATCGCGGCGCAGAAATATACGCCTATGGCTGTCGGCGGAATCGTTTCAAAGCCGACGCACGCCTATATCGGCGAGGGTGCCGAGGCAGAGGCGGTCATGCCGCTCTCGCATCTGTCCAGGATGCTCTCAAGCCAGGGCATGGATGCCAGTGGTGGTGGGGTCATCAACGTCAATATCAGCATGGGCGACGTATACGATCCGGATCAGATTGCTGAACGGGTCTATCAGGGAATCAATAGAGCGCAGGAGCGAGGAGTGCTGCCTGCATGGAGCGTGAGGTAATATGTCAGAACTGTGGACAATCAAGATCTATTTCGGTGGTACGACGGCGGATCCAGACGTCTATCCGCTCAGGTCATGCACGATTACCAGATGCGTCGGAGCGGCGGGAGCTCATGCACAGCAGAAGGCTACCGTCTCGGTTGCCCAGTCAACCACAAGCCTCTCGCTCAAGCTTGTCGGCCGGAATGACCAGACCAAGGCAGAGATCTACTGCGGGGCAGCCATCCAGTTCACCGGGCTGATCGACACCGACTGGGATTTTTCCGAGAAGGGGAGGAATGTCGGCGACGTCAGCCTTGACCTTGTCGACTACTCGAACAGGCTGAAGATTGGCGTGTTCGACCAGGACGTGGGTCAGGGACAGTCGCTTGTCCGAGGCCCGGTCAACTGGGCTGGATATCACGTCTGCGACCCTGAAAACACAGGCACATCAATCGTGCATCAGCTCCTGAAACTTGCACTTGATTACCTTGGGTTGTCTTCTACTATCACTTGTGATACGTCCAGAACTGAGGCGCTCGACTACTTCCGCCTTGAGTCTGGTGACACAATCAAGAGCCAGCTTGATGAGCTCTGCAAGGAGTTCCGTCTGGACTACGTGTTCCAGCCTGACAACAGCATCAGGATTGTCTCCACAGACTCTGAAGGAGAGAGCGCCGCGACAGTGACTGATCTGCGGAACACGATGAAGGGGAGTGGCAGCGTCTATAAGCCTAAGGCGCTAAAGGCCACATGGCGCAGGTACGAGACACGCACGCAGGTCCAGATCGGGTACACCAAGCACAAGTCCAACTCGGTCAACGATGACTCCGCCGAGTACCACAACCACGTCTCCTGGTCACTTCCTTCCGATGTTGACGGAACAGACAAGGAGCTGGTCTCTCTGTCGAACCTCAGGGTGCGGTGCGAGCATCCCAATATTGACGGCGGCTCCGCCACCATCACCTCCTACGACCTCAACGGTGCAGAGGTGACGCTCGAGCGTCATGGCTACTGCTTCAAGGGCAAGGTGGAAGCGTGGATCTCCGCGGACATCACTTTTAGGTATAACAAAACGGAAACCTTTATCCCGCGGCCTGGCAGTGACGAGGAGACGGTTACCCTGCTGCACAAGCACACGCTATCTGATGTGGGTGCCTTCCTCTCGTACTACGATGCCATGAGACGCAGGGCATCCACGACGTACTCATTCGAGAGCTTCAGCAAGTACGAGCCAAGCGAGATTGTGACCATCTCGGAGCCTGTCGTGACCGGCATCAGCGCGAAGGCGAGAATCATAGAGCAGGTGCTGGACATCAATACCGGATTGTACAAGTACAAGGCGGAAGGTGCCGGAGACCTCGATCTCGCGGACGCGATCTCAAAGGCCGAGGAATCGGAGACGTACTCAATCGGATCTGGAGACTTCATCGAGTTGAACGCTGAGCTAGTCGAAGGCACCGGGGTGATTCAGGTCAATGCGGAAGGTACAGCAATCGACCATTATGGGCTCACTCCAGCATGGACGCTCAACGGTACAGGGCTCT
This sequence comes from uncultured bacterium, assembly GCA_905215015.1. Lineage (GTDB taxonomy): Bacteria > Spirochaetota > Spirochaetia > Sphaerochaetales > Sphaerochaetaceae > RUG023. The sequence goes on from CAJMOS010000005.1 coordinate 52,491, forward strand.
CGGACACAAGCAATGCAATCTCGATAGATATCGTCAACCTGGGATGGAATGACAACGTCGTTACCGCAACAGTGACACTTGACGGAGAGACCAGAAGTGCGACCTATGACCTGGACACGCTCCTGTCTGCGCCGACACTTGCAATTTTCACTGGTGATGGATCGGTTTTCCCCGTTGGTTCGGTGAATGCGACGCTGTCTGCCGTGCTGATGCGCTCAGGCGTCGATGTCGCACTCGCAAACGAGTCCGTATTTACATGGACTCGAACGTCGACCGATACGGTCGCAGACGCGACATGGAACGCATCCTCGAAGGCAACTGGTAAGCGCTCGGTCATCATCACCGACTCGGACTTGGTTGATGGCAAGGCCGTATTCACTGTCTCCTGTGTTGTCGGTTCTACAACCTATACCTCCGCAGGCTTCTCGATTGTCGCGGTATCTGACGGTGCGACCGGCTGGAGCCAAGCCACGCTCCAGCTCTTCAAGCGTAGCGCAACGACACCTTCGGCCTACGACGGGTCTCAGCTTACCTATACCTTCGCCACTGCGACGTTGACTGGCGACACGGGTAGCTGGAGCAGGACCATTCCAAGCGGGGATTACCCGCTCTATGTCATCTACGCCAGCGCATTCGCCGCCGCAGATACCGACATTGTCGAGACTACGGACTGGACCGAGCCTGCCATATTGTCCGAAAACGGCACTAAGGGCGAGTCCGGCTTGTCTGTCAAGACGATACTGCTCTACCAGCGGAGCGAATCGGCTCCCGCGCTGCCGACCGGGCAGGTGACGTACAACTTCGACAGCGGGGAGATATCAGGGCAAGGCGCATGGTCGCTGGATGTGCCTACAACCAACGGGTATCCGCTGTGGGTCACCAGCGCGACTGCCGCTTCGAGGTCTGCGAGCGACATCATCGAGCCATCCGAATGGAGCACCCCGGCCATCATGGCCAAGGACGGCGAGCAGGGCATCCAGGGAGAACCAGGTAGCTGGCTCGAACTTGACGTATCCAACACCGCTCTCAAGCAGGGGCAGTCCAGCGAGATATCTGCACGCGGATCGGGCACCGTCACTACGACCATAACTGCCAACGGCTCTTCGGAACCATATGCAAGATTGACAAAGATTACACCTTTTCATCTCGGAAAAGAGCCAATACTGCTCACGAATCTCTTATCGAATACTACCGCAGAGACAGTTACAAATGGTGGCAAAAATTGGCCGAGCACGAACAATTACCGAGGAGTTTCAACTTCATTTAGTGCAGCCATCTCGCATGTCGCGAACCATCTGTACTACTGTCGCGTCACATATAGAGTAGTGAGTTGTTCGGACGGCATAGAAGCGACATTTTGTTACATCGACTATCATGAGAGCCAGAGCCTAGCAACCAGTACCACTCACAAAGATTTAAAGCCAAGACTCGCTGTTGGTGGCACGAGGACTGTCGGAGGATTGCTAGAATATCCTACGGACTATTCGAGTGTATTCGATCCTTATTTGTACTTTAATTACCCGTCAACTGCTGAAAACACAGGCAAGACCGCGACGGTAGAGTTCTCACAACCGATGCATATTGACCTGACTGAATCAGGTCTCGTTGACTATCTGGCACTCATAGGCATCACAAGCAATGAGCAGATAGAGGCTTGGTGTGACGAGTACTTGCCATTCTTCACCGGCTCGCTGACCATCGGCGGGAGCTTCAGCGACGATACCCTGTCGGCGTTCATTTCCCTGCTTGGAATATCCGACGAAGAGAAAGAAACTTGGTTAAACACTTTCTTGTCATATCCGTCTAGTCTGCTTGTGACC
>CAJMOS010000006.1 GCA_905215015.1 uncultured bacterium
CTGTCTCCAGCCTCTGCTGATTGCTCCGGTGTTCACCTCGAAGATCTTGCCCGTCCTTGCAGCCTCTTCCAGATATCCGATCGCCATATCCTGGTACCAGCTCTCCTGTTCGTCAAAGAAGGGTTCCTTTTCGAGAAATTTCGTCACCAGGTCGAAGTGTCCGATGATGGAGAAGGGTTCCGTCCTGGCGTACCTGACCACCTCTTGGAAATACCCTTCCACCAGTGCCTGGACATTCCCTCCGAAGGCGTCGATCGCCTGCCGGTAGCGTTCCGGCGAGTAATCCACCTCCATCATCCCCTTCGGGGTGGCGAAGATGTGGCAGGAGCCGATGCTGTACTCGAGGCGTGGGTCGAAGACGATGTTCCCGCTCTGGGAACGGCTTTCAATCTCGAACCCCCGATAGAGCTTGATTTGGGGGTACGCTTCCTGGAGCCTGTCGATTTCCTGGAAATAGGCGTCGATGCGGTCCTTGTGGATGCCGCATTCGTCCCAGGAAAAACCGGTGTAGTTGTGGCTGGAGAAGCCGAGCGAGGTAAGGCCGTGGTCGATGGCGGCCCTCACCATCGTTTCCATGGTGTCCTTTCCGTCGCAGAAGGTGCAGTGGGTGTGGAGGTTTTGCTTTGTGGTCATGGCCGTATCGTACCCTTTTTCCAGAGATGGCGCATCAGGATGACGCAGACAAGGGATGAGAAAAGGCTGCCGCAGGGAGCCGCCCATCCCATCGGCCACAAGGAAGACGGGAAGGCGATGGAACCCCACCAGGCGCCGGGAATGCGGACCAGAACGATGGAGAGGACGTTGCTCAGGAAGGAATAGCCCGCATGTTCGTAGGCGCAGAAGAAACCGCTCATCGAAAAATGGAACGCGGCGAAGATGCAATCAAAGACATAGGAGCGGAAATAGCCCGCGCCCTGGGTGATGACGCGGGAATCGTTGGTGAACAGGGCGACAATAGGCTCGGCGGCGAACTGGACGACCACGGTGACCACCAGCCCGAAGAGGGCGCTGAAGGCCATGGCGTCCCGGAGCGTTTGCAGGCTCCGGTCATTATGCCCTGCTCCGGCATTCTGGGAAGCGATCGCGCTGACCGAACTGAGCATGGCGGACGGTACCAGGAAGAGGAAGCTGATCAGCTTCTCGACGATACCGACGGCGGCCGCGTCAATGACGCCGCGGCGGTTGACGATGACGGTGATCAGGAGAAACGATACCTGCACGAAGGCGTCCTGCAGGCAGATGGGAAGACCGGTGGAGACGATGGCCCGTATGGTGTTGCCGTCAAGCCGGAAGTCAGAGGCCCTGACCGGAAGCAACCCCATCTTCAGGATCGCCACCAACGCGAGCAGGAAGCTGAGCGCCTGGCTGATGACGGTCGCCAGTGCGGCCCCTTGCGCGCCCAAGCCGAGCGGCCCGATGAAATACCAGTCAAGCAGGATGTTGGCCACACCTGCGATTGCGATGAAAAGAAGCGGTGTCCTGCTATCCCCTTGCCCGCGGAACAGGGAGACGACCACGTTATAGGCGACGATGCACGGAATTCCCAGCACACAGGTGAGCAAGTAGGCGTGCGCTTCAGAAAATGCCTCGGAAGGAGTCGAAAGCAAAAAGAGGATGGGGTCGGTCAGGCGGACAAGGACCAGCGTAGTGAAGATACCCACCAGGACGAAGAACCAGACGGAGTTGCCGATTACCTGTCCGATCCGATGCTGGTCCTTCGCTCCGACTGCCTTGCCCAGGTTGACCGTGGTGCCCATGGCCAGTCCGACGATCATGACGGTCAGCATGTGCATCACCTGGCTCCCGATCGCCACGGCGCTGATTGCCTCCGCGCCGTTGAACTTGCCTGTGATGAAGAGGTCCGTCATGCCATAAAACGTCTGCAGGAAACAGGAGGCCAGGTAGGGAACGGAAAACTTGAGCAGGTTTCTTCCCACCGGTCCTGTCGTCAAATCTTGTTGCATGGCCCAATGATACGGATTTATCCTGCTTGTTGCCATAGGCGGGGGAATGCTGTATGGTGATGCCCATGCGGATCGTACATGCCACCAGAGACCAGCTCGACGAGCTTTTCGCCATCGAGTCTGCCGGATTCCCCCCGAGTGAAGGAGCCTCCCGAGAGGCCCTGCAGTCCCGTCTTGCCGTGGCGCCGGAGCTCTTCTGGCTGCTCTACGACGGAGATGTCCTGGCGGGTTTTGTCGACGCCCTCGCCTGGGACCGGAGGGATTTGGACGACGCGTTGTATACCGATGCCACGCTTCACCGGAAGGACGGGGCGTGGGTGATGGTGCTGGGAGTCAACACGATTGCCAGGTATCGCCACAAGGGCTGTGGAAGCCTGCTGATGAGGCAGGTGGTCGAAGATTGCAAGAGCCAAGGCAGAGAAGGGGTCGTCCTGACCTGTAAGGAAACGCTGGTTCCCTTCTACCATGGGGTGGGTTTCCAGGACGAGGGAATCAGCGGCTCGACCCATGGCGTCGTCTGGCACCAGATGCGGGTTACCTTCTAGGCGACAAGGACAGCCCCGGCGGAACCGGAGCTGTCGTTGGTTTTGGAGACGGAGTCAATACAGGTAGTTGTTCGCCTCGGCGTACGCGCGGCCCTCTTCCTGCCAGGCTTTGCCGCCCATGTCGTTGAACTGCTTGAGGAAGGCCTCCCAGTTGCCCCTGTTCAGGGTGCGTTTTCCGGTCAGGAACTCGGCCAGACCTTGTTCGTAGAAGGTCTTCAGGTCGGTGGATGGCACCGGCATCGAGTCCTCGCCGTTGGTGTTGGTCCAGTGGCGCTTCTGCATCTCCCTCAGCGTCCATAGTGCCGACATCTGCTTGTGGCTGGTGGCGGTGGTGTAGACCGGATAGCGGCTGACCAGCTCCATGTCGCTGGTGTAGTTGAAAGCCATGCTGCGCAGCTGGATGTAGGTTTGTCCGACCGGGCCTTCGAAGCCCTTCTCTCCAGGCATGGAGACGGGGATTCCATCCTTCATCTGATATTCGATACCCTCACGACCCCAACCACAGAGCAGGTAGCCTTCTCCGTGGCTCATCCATTCGAACATGTCGGCGATTTTCGGGCCCTTGCCGGCATCCAAGGCCTTCTGGCTGACGCACCAGATGCGCAGTCCTCGTACGGCCGGTCCTACCGAGGCCTTTCCTCCCGGTCCTTTGACAGGGTCGATGACGGTCCAGCTGCCATCGGGGAAGTTGGCGTCGAACGGGGCATAGTTGTTCTGGGCGTTCAGAGCCGCGTTCTGTTCGCGCATGATGCCGAATTTGCCCTGTTTCCAGGCGCCACGGAAATCGTCTTTCTTGTAGGCCATCCAGTTCGGGTCGATCAGTCCTTCGTCGATGATCTGCTTCAGGAAGACCATGAAGTCGTAGAACTCGGGCTTGTTGATGTTCAGGCCGAAGCTGGCTTTGCTCATGTCCCAGGTGCCGTCCACGCCGAAGGCGCCCATCAACGGCTCGAAACGGCGGCCGGGGTACTCCTCGTAGGTGTTCAGCTCGACGAAGGCGCCATAGCCGTAGGTGTCGTTCTTGCCGTTGCCGTCCGGATCCTTGAAGGTGAAGGCCCTCATCACGTCCAGCAGTTCGTTCGTGGTGGTCGGCGCCTTCAGTCCCAGCTTGTCCAGCCAGTCCTGGCGGATGACGAGACCCTCGTTGTTGGTGATTTTGCTCGGTGTGGCGAAACCGTACTGCCTGCCGCCCACGGTGACGAACGCCTTCGCGTCCTCGTCGAACATCAGCCGGGTCCTGTTGGGCATCCGTCCGTACAGGTCGGTGACGTCGCCCACCATGCCGTTCTTCACCAGGCGCAGCCATACCTCGCGGCTGGCGACGAAGAAGTCGGGCAGGTCGTCCGCGGCGCTTGCCGCCTGGACCTTCATGTCCTGGTCGGTGGTGCTGGAGGGAAGTGTCTGGGCGTCAAGCTCGATGTTGAACTTGTCCTTGAGAATCTGATAGCCGACCCAGTCGTTGGGGAGCGGCCCCACCTCGGTCTGTGTGGCATTGTACCACATGGTGATTCTCGTCGGTTTGTCCGTGGATGGCGTCTCGTTGGAGCCTTGGGCAGCCAGTGTGGCGCCGGCAAATGTCAGGGCAATGGCGAATGCAAGCAGGTGCTTCATACAGGTTCCTCCTTCTGGATTTGCTTCCATTATCACCCCTGTCGGTACTTCTTCCTAGTGAAATGTAGACATAAAAAAAGGCCCTGGCGAACCAGAGCCTGGAAAAGCGGATCCTGTCAGCCCTTGACGGATCCAAGCAGGGTACCTTTGGTGAAGTACTTCTGGATGAAAGGGTAGGCGACAACCATCGGGATGGCGCTCATGAAGACAGAGGCCGCCTTGATGGCTTCGACCGGAGCGTCGCTGAAGGCGCGGGCCTCGACGAACTCGTTCATGCTGGCTCCAATCAAGATGTTGCGCAACAGGATCGGAAGAGGTCTGAGGTAGTCCTTGCTCAGGTAGAGCATCGGGTTGAAGTAGTTGTTCCAGAAGTTGACGCCGTAGAACAGGCCGATGGTCAGGATGATCGCCTTGGAAAGGGGAAGGATGATCCTGATCAGGGTCTGGACTTCGTTGCAACCATCGATGGACGCGCTCTCACGCAGCTCGTTGGGGATTCCCTCGAAGAACGAGCGCATGATCAGGAGGTTGTAGGTGTTGATCGCGACCGGCAGATAGACGGAAGCCAGGTGGTTGGTCAAACCGAACTTGGCGACCATGATGTAGGTCGGGACCATGCCGACGTTGAAGACGTACGGGATGACGATCAAAATGGTCAGCCATTTCTTTCCGGGAAGACCCCTGACCGAAAGCCCGTAGGCAAGCGGGATGTTCAGGACAAGGGCGCATGCGACACCTCCGACCAGGATCCTTACCGAGTTCCAGAACGCCAGCAGGAAGCCGTTGTTGCCGAGCAGCGAGCGATACGCCGCAAAGGACCACTTCCACGGAGGCAGCACCATACCCTGCAGGTAGGAGCCGATGAAGGTGGAAGGACGGAGACTGAGCATGATCGTGCTCCAGAGGGGGATGGCGATCACGATCAGGAAGAATGCCATGATGATGTCGACGCCAACGCTGAAAGCGTGGTCGGCCTTCGACAGTTTGACGACTGCCGAGGTCTGGGGCTTCAATGAGTTCTGTTTCTTTGCCATACCAACATTCTCCTTCGATTAGAACAGCGAGTTCTCGGTGACTTTCTTCGAGAAGTAGTTGGAGGTGAATACCAGCAACATTCCGATGACACCTTTGAACAGACCGGCCGCGGTGGCAAGGCCGAAACGGCCATCAAGCAGACCCTGGCGGTATACCCAGGTATCGATGATGTCGCCAACGTTGTAGACGGCGGGGCTGTACAGCATGAAGATCTGGTTGAAGCCAGCCTCCATGATGGTTCCGATCTTCAAGAGCAGGACGGTGACGATGACCGGCCGGATGGAAGGAAGGGTGATGTACTTGACCCTCTGCCAGCTGGAGGCGCCCTCGACCATGGCGGCCTCGAAGAGGGAGACGTCGATGCCCATCAGTGCGGCGATGAAGATGATCGCGCTCCATCCCATCTCCTTCCAGGCGTCGCTCAGGATGACGATCCACGGGAAGGCAGAGGAGTTGGTGAGGAAGTCGACTGGTTTTCCTCCGCAAAGCTTGATCAGGTCGTTGACCACGCCATCGCCGGGGGCGAGCAGCGCGAGCAGGATGCCGTACATGATGACCCAGGAAAGGAAGTGGGGCAGGTAGGCCAACGTCTGGACCGTCTTGCTCAGCCAGCGGTGGCGGCACTCATAGATGGTGATTGCCAGCACGATGGAGAGAGGCAGGCTGATCAGCAACTTGCCGAAACTGTACATGAGCGTGTTGCGGATCAACGGCCAGAAGTAATAGGAGTGGAAGAACTCGCTGAAGTTCTTCATTCCCACGAAGGGACTGCCCACGATACCGTAGCGGACCGACTTGAAGTCCCTGAACGCGATCTGTGCATTCCACAGCGGCGTGTACTTCATGACGATGTAGAAGATTACCGGAATAGCGATCAGCGCGTAGACCGAGCTGAACCGCTTCACTTCCTTCCACATGTTTTTCTTGACTTTGAAGTTCTGTTGTTCCATTGCCAATCCTTATCTTCAACGGACGAGGTCCGTGAAAAATGCAATCTGAATGACTGTTCCCGACATCCCCGGACAGAGGTGGCGAGACTCCCCGCAGTATAGGTATAACCGTAATTCTAACTTCAGGTAGTACAGCTGTCAAAAACAATTATTTTGAATAAACCGAACTTGAATTGGAGAATACCAAACGATATTTGATTTGTCGGAGGCATGCTTGTCAAGATTCACGCCAAATCCTCAAAAAAGAGAAACCGGGGCGGTTTCCCGTCCCGGTTTTGCAAGAGGATGCTGTCGGTTATTTCAGGAGACCGTTGGCTTCCGCGTACTTGCGGCCTTCCTCTTCCCAAGCCTTGCCGCCCATGTCGTTGAACTGCTTGACGAAAGCATTCCAATTGTCTTTGGTCAGCTCGCGCTTTCCGGAGAAGAACTCTGCCAGGCCCTGCTCGTAGAAGGTCTTCAGGTCGGTCGACGGAACCGGCATGGACTCCATGCCGACCGCGTCAGTCCACTTGCGGCCCTGCATGCTGTGCAGCGTCTCGAGAGAGGACATATGCTTGCCGGAGACCTTGGTGGTGTAGGACGGATAGCGGCTGGAAAGCTCCATGTCGCTGGTGTAGTTGAAGGCCATGTTGCGCAGCTGGATGTAGGTCTGGCCGACCGGGCCGTTGTAACCCTTGTCGCCAGGGACGGACTGCGGGTTGCCATTGGCGTCCAGCGTGTACTCGACACCCTCGCGGCCGAAACCGCAGAGCATGTACCCTTCGCCATAGCTCATCCACTCGAACAGGTCGGCGATCTTCTCGGCCTTGCCCTCTTCGGCGGCCTTGGCGGAAATGCACCAGACTCTCATGTTGCGGACAGCAGGTCCGACAGACGCCTTGCCGCTGGGACCGGTGACCGGGTCGATGACGATGATGTCGCCATTGGGGAAGTTGGCATCAAACGGAGCGTAGTTGTTCTCGGAATGAAGCGCGCTGTTCTGCTCGCGGAAGCATCCGAACTTGCCCTGTTTCCAGGCACCACGGAAGTCGTCCTTCTTGTAGGCCATCCAGTTCGGGTCGATGACGCCGTCGTCGATGATCTGCTTCATGAAGACCATGAAGTCATAGAACTCGGGCTTGTTGATCTGCAGGCCGAAGTTGGCTTTGGTCATGTTCCAGGTTCCTTCGACTCCGAAGGCGCCCATGAGCGGCTCGAGCCTGCGGCCAGGATAGGCTTCGTAGTTGTTGGTCTCGACGAAAGCGCCGTAACCGTAGGTGTCGTTCTTGCCGTTGCCGTCCGGATCGTCGTAGGTGAAGGCGTGCAGCACCTTCAGCAGGTCGTCGGTGGTCTTGGGAATCTCGAGGCCGAGCTTGTCCAGCCAGTCCTTGCGGATGACGAGGCCCTCGTTGCGGGAGACTGCGGCCGGAGTGGCGAAGCCATAGTTGTGGCCATTCAGGGTGGTGTACTTCTTGGCGCCTTCGTCGAACATCAGCTGGGTCCTGTTCGGCATGCGGGCGTACAGGTCGGTCACATCGGCGAGCATGCCGTTGTTGGCCAGGCGGAGCCAAACCTCACGGCCGGCCGTGAACATGTCCGGAAGGTCGTCGGCGGCGGCAGCGGCCTGGATCTTCACATCCTGGTCCTGAGTGCCGGAAGGCAGGGTCTGGGCCTCGAGCTCGATGCTGAACTTGTCCTTGATGATCTGGTAGCCGACCCAGTCGTTGGGAAGCGGTCCGACCTCGGTCTGGGTGGCGGGGTACCAGAGCGTCACATGGACAGGACCGGCAGCCTGCGAGGTCTTGCTTCCGGCAGACTCGGAGCTACCCTGAGCAAATGCGAAAGATCCGACGGCGGCCAGAGCGGCGGCCAGGACCAATGCCTTACGATGCAACTTCATAAATTCCTCCTTGCAGAATGTGAAGAACGAAAGACAAAAACCAGCCATGTACAATGGTTGATACTGATAAGTCTAATTCCCTCGTTTTGAGTTGTCAAAAAAACTCTTTGGGATTTTACCGAACCCGAATTGGACAATCCCAACTCAGGGAGGGTCAGGCCCGTTTTTCCGGCAGGAACGTGGCGGACGAGACCCCTTGCCGGACCGGGATTGCCGGTTCCAGGCAGAAGGACAGCCTGACGGATCCGGGGGCGAGCAGCAGGGTCACGTCGCCCAGTTCCGGGCCAAGCAGCTGGACGTGCAGGCGCAGGACCTGCTGGCAGTCCAGCGCGGCGCTGCAGGCAGCCTGCCATTCGGGGTGGAAGAGGAACGGCCCGACGCGGTTCTCGCCGAGGCCGAAGGTCCCGCGGTACCTACCGTTGACCGTCACCAGAAGCCCGTCTTCCCGCTTCGCGACGGCGATGTCCCGGATCCCCGTCTCGTTTTCCGGCAGGGTGTAGACACCCAGCCTGCACGCAGGGTCCAGGGTCCCCTGGACAACGCGGAGCTTCCGCCCGCGCTCCATGGCCCGGAGGGCGGCGAGCGCCTCGGGCTGCTCGGGCAACGGTCCGTCCCCTGCCGCGTCGACCAGATGCCAGAGGGAGTCGAAAAGCTCCTGCAGCCCCCCTTGGGCATGGTTGAGCCAAGCGGTGGTGATGATGATCATCTTCTTTTCCGGCACGAAGAGGGCGAGCTGCCCGCCCATGCCGTAGAAGCAGAAACCCTGATGGGTCGTCCTCCAGACGAAGTAGCCGTAGCCTTGCTGCAGGTCCTTCATCCCGCCGGCGGCGTCCGGCCAGGTATCGACCTGCTTGCTCGACGCCTGTTGGAAGTAGTCGCGGTACGGGCTTTCCGGGTCGGCGAAGGCCTGGGCGACCATGAGCAGGTCGCGCGAGGTGCACAGCAGCCCGCTTCCCCCCTGCGACACCCCCATCGGGTCCTTCAGCGTGTAGGTACCGGCGGAGAAGCCCGTCCCGGGAAGCAGCTCTTCCCGCAGGAATTCGAGCAGCTCCTTGCCCGACAGCTTCTCGACCAGGGCCCCCAGCACGTGGGTGGCGCTGGTGTCGTACAGGAAGAAGGAACCCGGCTGGTGGTCGGCGGGGGTGGTGAAGAAGCTGCCGACCCAATCGGGACTGGCGGAGTTCTTGTAGGTGGTCCGCTTGTGGCAGCTCTCCATCCGGAGCAGGTCCCTGATGGTGGTCCGCAGCAATGCCTCGCCTGGCTGTTCAGGGAGCTTCTCCGGAAAGTAGGAGCAGATCGGGTCGTCCAGGGCAAGCTTGTGCTGGCGGGCGAGGATGCCGATGGCGATCGCCACCAGGCTCTTGGTCACCGAGTACATCCGTTGCAGGCTCTTTTCCGTGTAAGGCTTCCAGTAGCTTTCGCTGACCAGGACTCCATCGCGCATGACCAAGAGGCTGTGCATGTCCAGTCCCTTGGATTCCAGCTCCTCAAGCAAGGAGACAAGGGCTTCGCTCCTGATTCCCTGGCTTTCCGGGGTTGCGGTTTTCATTTGCTTCTCCTCCTTTGCGCGAGCAGCGCCTCGGTCTGGGCGATGCGTCCAGCCATCAATGCATGCCAGGTCTCGGGATTGAGATACGGATTGTAGGATTCCGTCACCCGGTCCTTCAGTTCCAGCAACGGAGCCTGGTTGGTGTGGCTGGGAAGGGTGATGTCCACCTGCCAGGTATCCAGCTTCTTCAGTCCGGCGAGAAAGTCCTCGACCAAAGAGGGGCTCAGCCCCGCGTAGGCGAAGTAGTCGTCGCTCATCGTGTTGGATCCCAGGCCCCCATGCATGGCGAGGCGGTAGCTTTTCCCCTGCTCCTCCACGTCGAACCAGAAAGAGGTGCACCCGGGGGTATGGCCTGGAGTGGCGACTGTATGGAAGGTGATGTCGCCCTGGGTGATGGGGCGGGCATCATCGTACAACCCGTCCGGCTCGAAGAGTCCGCAGGTGTATCCCTCGCTCAGGATCAGGTCGGGCCGCTCATGGAGAAAGTACAGGTCGGGGGCTCCCAAATAGAGCTTCGCCCCGGTAAGTTCCTTCAGCGCCCGTGCCCCGCCGATATGGTCGTTGTGGGCGTGGGAAAGCAGGATGGTCTTGATTTCGTGCGGGTCCCGGCCCAGCTTGCGGATGTTTTCCAAAAGCAGGTAGAGCGACTCGTGCATGGCCGTGTCGATCAGGGCCAGCCCGTCACCGGTGTCGACCAGATAGCTTGCCACCCAGTCGTTTCCCGAGACATACCAGACGTGGGGAGCCATCTTGATGGGCGGCACATAGCATTCCCAAGGTCTGCGGCAGACCCGTTCCATATTGGCGACTTTCTTCATTGTCCACATGCGTCCAGTATAGGGAAAAACCTGTTATTGGAACAGGAGCCAGCATAGGGCAAGCAGCAGCGGAAGCGGGACAGGAAACTGCTTGTGTTCGGAGGTGTGGGGCAAGGAAACGCACAACCCGGTAGCCAGCACCAAGGCAGTCAAGAGCAACTGGAGCCGATAGGCCAGCGGGGTGTGGGCGGAGACCAGGGGAAAGGCCATCAGGGAAATCCCGTACAGCAGGGACTCCACCAGCTGGAATCCCCTGTTTGGCGCTCCCCGGCTCAGAAGCGTGGCTGTCAAGGTGGCCAGGGTGGCAGCCAGGAAAGCCAGGGCGGAAGTGGTGGTGAAGGCGTAGGCGACCAACGCGAGCAAGGCCGCCATGGCCAGCAACCTTTCTGCCTGTGGCCGCAAAGCCAGTGACACGAACGGGACGCCCAGCGCGATGAGCAACATCCATAGGGGACGATGCGCGATCAGGCTGGAGGCCCCGCCCAAGGCGAGCATCATGATCGAGTCGGCGTAGAACCTCATCAGCATGGTGCCCATTATACGCTTGCTTCCTCAGTCCAGGAAAGCGGGATTCAGTGTCACTCCGAAGGCCTTGGCCAGCACCCGGAAATCGTCGTCAGTGATGGTGTTGACGATTCCGACGCTCTTGGCCTTCAGGTAGATTTCCGCCGCCTTCTCGATGGTGTGCATCAATCCGAACGCCTCGTCAAAGGAGTTGCCGCTGGCGAAAGCGCCGTGGTAGGACCACACGACGGCCGGATAGAGCTTGATCAGCCTGGCGGTCGCCTCGGCGATTTCGGTACCCCCCGGCACCATCCAGGGGACGATGCCGATACCCTCCGGGAAGACGACGGCGCATTCGGTCTCGCTCTGCCAGAGGATCCTGGTCAGCGTCCTTGCGTCCGGCCTGATCGTGTAGGTCAGGGCGGTGATGTTGGCCGGGTGGGCGTGGTAGATCACCCGGCACTTGCCGCCGGTGGCTTGGAAGCGGACGGCGTGGTTCAGAAGATGGGTCGGCAACTCGCTGGTCGGCTTGCCCCCCTCGAGTCCCCAGAGGATCCGGTAGGCTTCCCCCTTGTCATCAAGCCTGATGATGCCGAAGGAGTGCTGCGGGTCGATTTTGACGTTGCGCATGTAGCGCCCCGTTCCGGTGACCATGAAGTATTCCCCCGCCACCTCGGGAATCGGTTTGGGAAGCGGGAAGGTACGGGTTCCTTCCAGCAGCTTTCCGCACTCCGCGACATCTTCCGCGCTCATCCGGTAGGAAAGGTTGCCTCCGTTGCGCTCATGCCAGCCCTGCAGCCATCCATCATCGCACAGCCGTGCGAATCCCTCCATCGCGTGTGTCATCATCTTTATCTCCTTTTCGCGAGCACCGTTTTCTCGTAGTCCTCGACTTTGGAGAGCCAGGAAAGGCTCCCGTCCATGCCCGCTCTGGAAAGGAATTCCTCCCAGACCGCGCCCCAGTCGAGCGTCTTCAATTCCTCCTGACAGGCAAGCAGCTGGGTGAACCGGCAGGTATCCTGCATCCTCGCCATCGCGTCGCTGGGTTCCAGAAGGGCGATCAGCAGCGCCTTCTGCATGTTGCGCGCGCCAATGATCCAAGCGGCGACTCGGTTGATCGAGGCATCGAAGAAGTCCAGCCCGATCAGAACCCGTTCGGCCGCCTTGGCCCGGACGATCTCCTTTGCCAGCTCTTGCAATTCGTCAGTCAGCGTCACCACGTGGTCGCTGTCCCACCGCACCGGGCGGGAGACGTGCAGCGGCACATACTTGGCGTAGCAGAGCAGGGCGGAAAGCTTCTCGCTGACCATCTCGGTCGGGTGGTAGTGCCCGGTGTCCATCAGCTGGTAGACGCCGGGATGCCTGGCAGCGTAGTAGGCGTAGAACTCGTTGGAGCCCACGGTAAAGGACTCCAGCCCGATGCCGAAGGTCTTGCTCTCCACGCTGTCGATCACGTGGGGCATCTTCTCCGCGAAAATCTGGTCAAGGCTCTCTTTCAGACGGAGTCGGGGTCCCAGACGGTCTGCGGGCACGTCCTTGTACCCGTCGGGAATCCAGACGTTGCAGAGGCTGTGTCCGCCCAGCTTCTCGGCGAAGCTCTCCGCCACGCGGCGGCAACGTTTGCCGTGCTCGATCCAATACTGGCGCACATGCGCATCCGGACTGGAGAGGGTCAGGTTGTCCTTGACCATCGGGCTGGAGAAGTACGTGGGGTTGAAGTCCAGCCCCAATTGGTGCTCCTTGGCGAAATCGACCCAAACCTGGTAGTGTTCCGGCTCGATTTGGTTCCGGTCCACCGGCTCTTGGGTGACGAGATAGCTGGCGTGCAGGTTCAGCCGCCTGGAGCCGGGAATCTCCTGCAGGGCGAAGGACAGGTCCTCCATCAATTCCCCTGGGGTGCGCGCGCGGCCGGGGTAGTTGCCGGTCGTCTGGATGCCGCCTGACAGGTCGGCGCCTCCATTCTCGAACCCTCGTACGTCATCCCCCTGCCAGCAGTGCAGGCTGACAGGGATGGAAGCGAGCTGCTTGAGGGCAAGCTCGGTGTCGACACCCAGTCTCGCGTAAGTTTCTCGCGCTTCGCTATAGCGACTCATTTCTGGTTCCTCCGATATGTCTTCGTGTCTATGGAATTGCGCAATATGTTCCCGGCCTCGGCCACATCCCTGATTTCCCCGCCCTCGATCATCTGGCAGAGCAGGTTCCCGTAGGCGGTCCCTTCATCAGGTCCGGCGGTCACCTCCAGGCCGGTCTCGTCAGCGGCCAGCTGGCAGAGATACTGGTCCTTCGAGCCGCCTCCGACGATGGCAAGGTGGGTGAACGTTCTTCCCGTAATCTTGGCCAGCCTGCCAATGGCCTTCCGGTAGCCGGCAGCCAGGCTGTGGTAGACGCAGCGGGAAAGCTCTCCGAGGCTCTCGGGCACCGGCTGCCTGCTCTCCTCGCATGCAGAACGTATCTGCCCGACCATGCTCTCGGGCGCCAGGAAACGCTCGTCCTCGATATCCACCACCGATGGAAATGTCCCGGATTTCCTCGCGGCTTCGGCCAAGTCGGGAAAGGAGAGCGTCTCGTCCCATTCCTTTCGGACGCGCTGCAGCATCCAGGTTCCCATCAGATTCCTCAAAAGGCGGATGGTTCCCCGGTAGCCTCCCTCGTTGGTGAAGTTTTCCCGCATCGCGTCTCCCCCCAGGAATGGGCGGTCGACCACCGTTCCCAGCAACGACCAGGTGCCGCTGGAAAGGAAGGCGCTGTCAGGCCTGAGCGGACTGCCGAGCACCGCGCTTGCCGTGTCATGGCTCGGGGCCGCGATCACGGTGCTATGCATGCCGGTCACCTTTTCCACCGCTTTGGAAAGGGGACCGTAGACGGTTCCCGGTTGGACAAGCGGCTTGAAGAGCCTGCCCGGCAGTCCAAGACGGGCGATGATGCCCATGTCCCAGTTCCGGGTCTGGGCATCGACCAGAGAGGTGGTCGTGGCGTTGGTATATTCCTGCTTCATCACCTCGGTCAGCCTCCAGGCGAGATAGTCGGGAATCATCAGCAAATGAAAGGCCTGGTCCAGTTGTTCGGGATGTTCCGCCTTCAATGCCAAGAGCTGATAGATGGTGTTGAAGGAAAGATGCTGGATTCCGCAGCGGCGGTAGAGTTCGGGCCAGGGGATGGGGCAGTCCACGTGTTCGGTACGGTGGTCCCGGTAGGCGACAGCGTCACCTACGCGCATGCCCTGCTCGTCGAGCAACACATAGTCGCAGCCCCACGTGTCGATGGCGATGGTGGAGGGGTTGATGCCCTGCCGGCGGGCTTCCCGCAGGCCCAGCAGGATTTGGTGGAAAAGTTCGTCCACATCCCAGACCAGATGGCCGTTCTTCTCGGTATACCCATTGGGGAACCGGTAGACTACCTGGCACTCGAGGCGTCCGTCCACCAGCTTCCCGCTCAGAATCTTGCCACTTGAGGCGCCGATATCAATCGTCACATGTTCCATAGCTGTATCATCAGCCTTGTTTCCAGGTTTCACAATTGCCCATATTTCACAGTCGATTGTCTTTTCTTATGATTATGGTATGCTATCCGGGTGGATTATCAGGAATTCATTGACCAATTTTCGATTCTTACCGAAGAGGAGAAGCACTATCAGCGTCTTTTCGAGGAGGGAAGGCTGCCCCAGAGGCCGGAGCATCTCCAGGGGGATGGAAATCCGGTGACCCTTGGCGAGGAGCTGTTTTCCAGCGGTCGGGATGTGGTGGTGCGCAAGCATCCCTGCTTTCTGCCCGAGTATCCCCACGACCACGAGTTCCTGGAGATCGAGGTGGTTGCCAGAGGCGCCTGCAGCCAGGAGATATATGGCAGCCATGTCCTGATGCGCGAAGGGGACGTGTTGCTGATCGCCCCGCGTACCTACCATGCCATCGGGGTCTTCAGCCCCACCGCCGTCATCCTGAACGTGCTGGTCCGCGTCGAGGCCTTGCGGGATTCCCTTGGATTTGCCACCCGGGAGGGGGCTTTGGGGAAGTTCTTCGAGTTGCTGGACTCCCGAAGCGAAGCACCGGGGTGTGTCCTGGCGCATGACTGCGCCGATGCCTTTTTCCTTGTCGGGGAGATGGCGACGGCAGAGGGGGCGCTTTCCCGGCTGCGCCTTGCCGAGTTCTTCTATCGGTTGGGCTCCCATGGGGGTGAGACCCTTGTCTCCAGCGATGAGAAGAGCCTGCGGCTTGCCCGGCTGCTGTCCCGGATCCGCGAGAGCGGAGGCGCGGTCTCGTTGAAGGAGCTTTCCTCCGAGGTCCATATCACCCCGACCTATCTTTCCTCCCTGGTCCATCAGGAGACGGGCATGACGTTTTCCCAGATTGTCTCCCGGGAGCGGATCGCCCTTGCCTGCTCGCTCTTGAAGTCAGGCCTTGCCTGCAAGGTAGTCGCCAGCCGGCTTGGCATGCATCCGGAACGCTTTTGTCGCTTTTTCCGGTCAGTGATGGGGACGAGCCCGGGACGCTGGAAGACGTCGGTCTGATTTTCGTGTATGCTGGGGGAGAGGTGCATGATGACTATTACCTACCTGGAGAACTACGGCTACCTGATCGAGGCGGTGAACTGCACGATCCTGCTGGATTATGTGAAGGGAAAACTTCCCGACATGCGCACGGACAAGCCCATTTACGTGCTTGCCTCCAGTCGTGACCCGAACCACTACAACGAGCGGATTTTCCGCTTGTATGACCAGTACGACGACGTCTACTATTTCCTTTCCTCGGATATCGAGGGGGGTAATCGTATTCCCAAGCAGCGGCAGAAGCTCGTGACCTTCATCCACCCGGACGAGGATTTCATCCTTGCCCGTTTCCACCTGCACGCCATGCCGACCGGCGCTCTGGGGGTCGCCTTTTCGTTCGATGTCAGCACCTTCAGCGTGCTCCACGCCGGTTCCTTGGCGGACGCCTTCGATCCGACCGATGATGGCAAGCATACCCACCGGCAGTTCATGAAGGCGCTGGAGAAGCTGGAACAGGACTACGATATCGCCTTCCTTCCGGCCAATCCCGCCTTGGGCGCCCACATGGCTACCAGCGCACGCGAGATTGTCGACGGCCGGCGGATCGGGAAGATTTTCCCGATGGGGTTCCAGAATGATTGGGCGGTTCCCGGACAGTTCTCCGAAGCCTTGGGAAGGGAGGTGGAGCTGGTCCACAAGCGCGGGCAGGTCTGGGAAGTCTGATTCCGTCAGAAACAGATGGTCATGACTCGTTTCGTCGAGGGGGCCAGACACTTGTCCCCGCTGGGAATCCGGTACTGGGTGATGGTGGCCTGATTCGCGCTGCCGTCATAGTGCAGGATATACCATGCGGGGGCCTTGTCCTCGAGCAAATCGGGTCCATTCAGACAGGAAAGGGAGATTTCCTGCAGGTCGTCGGTGATGTGGTAGGGGCCCACCAGCAGATGGCGGTGGCCGTCGATGTAGGCGCTTACCCCGTATGCGACCATGTCATGGATCATCCGTGCCCGTTCCTCTTCATCGGTGAGGGTCAGGTACGTGTAGACAGGGTTCTGGTCGGAGAGCGGGATGTGGCTGAGAAAGAGCTTTTTGTTGGAGTCCTGCCTAAGCGCATCCTCCAGCTTTTCGATCTGGGTCCCCCCGAAATAGCGCCTGCCGGTATCCAGTCCGTACAGGCTGACGCCCCCGACCTCCAGTTTCCACTCCCCAGGTCCGAAATACGTCAGGAAATGGTCCCTGCCGTGTTTGCGCACGTCGTGGTTGCCCGGGGTGAAGAAGAAGGGAACGGTGCGGCTGCTGTCGCTTGTACCGATGAAGTAGGCATAGGTGTCCGGCAGGTCTCCAAGATACTCGCGCCTCGCCTCAAGGTACTGGCTCTCGTAGGAGTCGTCGGTCAGGTCCCCGAGGTGGATCAGGAAGGAGATGGGAATGCCGTCGCTGGCGCTTTTGTTGGCGGTGTACCAGGTCTGGAACCATGCGAAGTTGTCTGGATAATCCTCCGCCTTTCGTCCGACATGGGTGTCGGTCATGATCAGGGCGTACCAGTCGTTCGCGTCGGAGACCGCTCCACTGGCGACCAGGTCGATCCCGTCAAAGTTCCCCGCCTTCTCCAGACTATCGTCCTGATGGTCCAACAGACCGAGCGAGCAGGAGGTGGCCAGCAAAAGTGTGGTCAGGGCAAGGGCAATGTGTCGCATATCAGAACCTCCTTGTCACGGCTGCGCTGAAGCTGACGAGCGTGCAGCTTGTCAGCTCGTTCGGATCGGCGTCGGTAAAGCGGGCGGTTTCCGTCAGGGTGAGGCTCCACTGGTCGTTGACCTGGTAGCTCATGTCCAGGCTGACAATCGGGGAGAGCCATTGGTACGAATACAGGAAGAGGGTGGAGCTGTCGTAGGAGATGCTGACGTCCACCGGCCCATAGACGGCCCCCATCCAAAGATGCAGGGCGAGGTTCAGGTTGCCGAGGGGCTTGTCCATATCCTCGTGGAACCGGACCATGCCCTGTGCTCCGACGGTCAATCCTCCGTAGAGGTGGCGGAAACTGCCTCCGGGTCCGATGGTGGCCTCGAAGTCCAAGAGCGAGCCATACGCGTCCACCAGCGCGTCCCCTTTGTGTTCCCATACCACATGTTTTCCGATTGTTCCCCGATAGCCCATGGCGACCTGCCAGGTAGGGGCGCTATGGAACCGGACACCGGTAGTCAGTCCTTTGTGGGAGAAAAGCAGCTGGGTGTCGAGGCAAGTCTCGCTCAGGGTTGTTTCCGTATAGCCAAGGCGCCACGAGAGCGAGGCCGCGCCCAATGGCATGACCCCCAGACAGACTGCGATAGCTAAACCTAACTTCCTCATGGCCTTATCATAAAACAATAAAGCGGTGCATTTCCATCGCTTTATTGGTATATTGGGATTCGAGAGGGCTGTATGGGACAATTTCTGGAAGATTTGGGGAGCTGGGGCGCCGACACGGAAGGCGCCATGCGGAGCCTGTATGCCGATGAGGAGTACTATGCCGGGCTGGTGCGGGCCTTCGCGCGGGATTCCCGTATCCGCTCTCTGGAAATCGCCATGCGGGCAAAGGATTATGCCGATGCCTTCACGCTGAGCCATGGGTTGATGAACGAGGCGCGGAAACTGGGGCTCACCCCCCTTTCGGTTCCCCTTTCGCTCTTTGCAGACCGTCTTCGGACACGCAACTGGAAGGACGCGCCAAACTTCTATGGGGAGGTCCAGGAGCAAATCGCGCGACTACAGGATTTGGTCAGCCGTTCGGACAGTTCTGTTTGACGAAGCGGGCGCAGATTTCATCGATCATGTCCTTGCGGGCAAGGTCATGGATCCAGCTTTCCGGCATTCCGGCGCGGGTATAGACGATTCCCGCCAAGCCGCCGGCGACGCTCGCGGTCGTGTCGGTGTCGTCCCCTAGGTTGACCGCCTTCAGGATGCACTCCTTGAAGCTTTTGGTGTTCAACAGGCACCAGATGGCCGCCTCAAGCGTGTCCACCACGTAGCCGGTGCTGTTGATCTCGTCAACAGGGGTAGCGGCGAAGTCGTCATGGAAGATCCTCTGGAAATGGCTTGCCTCGACCAGGCTGCGCTGGGTGCAGAATTCCTTTGCCTCGGCCAGCCCTTCCTTGATTCCATGCTCCAGGCTCTGTCCTTCCAAAAGGTGGAGGGCGATGGTGATGTAGATCTGGCAGGCCATCTTGCTGCGGAGGTGGGCGTGGGTCAGGGACGAGACATCGGCGGTGATCTCCATCGCTTGTCCGTAACTGATTTGTTTTGCCTTGAAGTAGAAGGCAAGGGGAAGAATCCTCATCAAGGAGCCGTTGCCGTTGTTGTATTCGTCGGTTCCCCCGCACTGCAGGACGGGAACGTCGCGGATGTACTGGTCGATCGCCTGGTCGGTAGCGAGCCCGATATCGAAGACTTTCCCGTAGGGAGTGTACATGCCAAGCTCCACCCAGGAGCGAAAGCGGTCCATCATGTCCAGGTAATCGATACCACCGGCAAGACTGTCCAGCGTGCAGAGGGCAAGGGAGCTGTCATCGGACCAGGTGCCCGGTCTCTGGTAATGGGTGCCATAGCCGGTCATGTCGATGATGGGATGTTCGGCGAGCTCGGAACGGGACATGAATTCAGCGGGAACTCCTACCGCATCCCCGATACAAAGGCCATACATGCCATCAAACACGGAATCTTGCAACATGCACCCATCTTAGCAGGTTGGTGAACAAACGGAAAGGGGAAAAAAGCACAGGAAAACGAAAAAGGGGCCGCCTAAGAGCGACCCCTTCGTGCAAGAACTCTTCTGATACGTCAGTTCTTCTTGGCGTTCTTCTGGGTCAGCAGCTCGGACAGTTCCTTCTTGTAGCGTCCATCCTTGCGGTACTGCTTCAGATAGTAGTAGTAGCTGTTCTTGTTGTAGGCCTCGATGGCGACCTTGCGCTCCTTGGCCATGTCGAAGTAGGGCTGGACGTTGATGCCGAGAGCCTTGACGTAGTCGCCATAGGCGGCCATGCCCTCATCCATCAGGTTGATGTAGGCGTCAATCTCTTCCTCGCTCATGGCGCCGTCGATTAGGCTGGTGACAATCTCGTCAGCCTTGGCCAGGGCCTTGGCAGTCAGTGTTCCATCCGGGTCGTTGGCCGGATCGGTCAGCTGGTAGGCGATGTCCAGAGCCTCGTCAACCGTGATATTGCTGGCGTTGGCAGCATCGATTCTCTCAGCAAGGGTCGGCGCGGCGGGAGCCTCGACGACAGGGGCTGCGGACGGCGCAGGTGCGGACGCTTCCTTTACCGGTGCCGGCGCGGCGGAAGGTGCGGGTTCAGCCTTCGGAGCCTCGACGGGCGCTGCGGGAACAGCGGCCGGAGCGGCGGGAATCTGCTCCGCTTCGGGGGAAGCAGTAGTGGCGCAGGAGGCCAGCAGGGCGACCAGGAGCAGGGCGGCGATGCCCAGAGAATACGTTTTCTTCATAATGAAAATCTCCTCAACAGGGTGCAGACAAGGTCTGCTTTCCTCTCATAGTAACCGTATTGAAATTAATGGGCAAGAAGGTTGTTCGCAAAAACGGGAAACACCTTCTTCCCACGTTCAACTGCTACAAACAAAGCACAGGGGAAAAGGCTACAAAATTCTTTGCGATTCCCTTACTAGGATTCAGGAAATGAATATGCTATAAAGGAATCAAAGAAGCGAGGAAATGCACAATGAGAAGATTGCTGTTGCTGGTGGCATGCGTCCTTACCATCTTGACTGGCTGCACGACGACAAAGGTTTCGAGAATCAGCGAGGACAAGAAGATCGATCTCTCCGGAAACTGGAACGACACGGATATCACCATCGTTTCCAACGACATGATTGACGACTGCCTGAAGGGGAGATGGCTGAAGCTGGATACTGTCGGCAAGAAGCCGGTGGTCGTCATCGGAGAAATCGAGAACCGTTCCAGCGAGCACATCGATACCACGATTGTCGGCAAGAAACTGGAGTCCGCCCTGGTCGGTAGCGGCAAGGTGGTCACCGTCAACGACTTCGAGAAGCGCGGAACCTTGGAGGCGGAGCGCGCCTATCAGGCGAAGAACGCATCCGCGGCGACCGCCAAGGCCAGCGGCAACGAGACGGGCGCCGACTACATCCTGCTCGGGTCCGTCTCCACCAATGTCGACCAGCAGGGCAACCAGAGCGTGCGTACCTACTACGTCGACCTTGAGCTGGTGGATATCGCCTCTGGCGAGAAGGTGTGGATGAACGAGAAGACCATCAAGAAACTCATTCAGAAAGACCATTACAAGTTCTGAGGATTCCCATGCGTGACGGGGTGATTCTGCTTCTTGCAACCTGCCTGCTCGCCGGTTGCGCGAGCACGGTTGACATACACAAGACGGAGCTTGGACTCTACCATGGCGACTATGCCCATGCCCTGGAGCAGGTGCAAGAGGAATCGGTGTCGATCGAGAAGCGGCAAGGACCGATTGTCCGGGCTCTCGACGTGGGAATCGTCCAGCATTACGCGGGAGACTATCATGGCTCCAACGTCAGCCTGACGGAAGCGGAAACGGGAATCGCGAAGGCCTTTACCAAAAGCGTGAGCCGCTCTGCCGCAAGCTTCGTCATCAACGACAACACCAAGGAATACCCCGGCGAGGACTTCGAAGACATCTACATCAACATCTTCAAGGCTTTGAACTATGCCCGTCTGGGCGAGATTTCCGATTCGATGGTGGAAATCCGTCGTTCCAGCGAGAAGCAACAGGTGTTGCTCGACCTCTACAGCTCGTACAACCAGGAACATGACGAGAAGATCGCCTTTACCCACAGCGCCCTCGGGGAATGGCTTGGCATGGTCTTCAGCCAGCATTTGGGAAACCGGAACGACGCCCAGTACTACGCCCGGAGGGTGGCCGACGCCTTTGCCAACGAGAAGGACCTCTATCCGTTCGCGATGCCCCAGGCGGCAACGCTCCAGACCTCCGTGGAGGGGAAAACGTCCGTCTACCTGCTCGCCTTCACCAATATCGAGCCACGCAAACGGGAGGTCCAGGAATCGTTATGGATGCCCAGCGGCAACTGGATGACGGTCGCAGTCCCCGAGCTGATGGCACGGGAGTCGGAGGTGCAACAGATTCTCGTGACGGTCGACGGAACATCGGTCGGGCAGATGGAGGTGATGGAGAGCATTTCCAGAATCGCCATCAACACCTATCTGCTGAAGAAGTCCGGCATCTACGCCAAGGCGATGCTCCGGGCGGCCGGGAAACTGGTTGCCACGGACGTGGTGGATGTGGCGGGTCATGTCGCGGCGGCGAACAGCTCGGATAGTTCAGGCGGCGCCTGGCTGCTGGCGGACCTCGCCACCTTGGCCGCCAACCTGGCAGGCAACCTTTCCGAACGGGCAGACGTGCGCATGTCCCACTTTTTCCCGGGCCGCGCCTATATCGGCTCGGTCGACCTGTCCGGGGGAGCCCATGAGGTCATCCTGACCTATATGGGGGAGAAGGAAGTCCTGAAGCAGGAGCGTTTCCTTGTCGATGTTGAGCCCGGAAGGTTCTATCTGATGGAGAGCTTCTGCCTCCGTTAGGGGAACGAAAGCCTAGGAAGAATACGTGCCTTAGTTACGATATACCACGAAAAATCTGAAGATGTAGCGTGGTTGGAACGGACAAAACCCTTATACATTGATTCCTGAAAAAAGCAGAGCGTGGAAAAAGAAAACCAGCCCTGCGGAGAAGGGAATGCATGGTACGCGACGTAAAGATCACGGTCCTTGCTACGACGTTCAACAAGGAACTGGCGGATATGTATGGTGTGGAGGGACTTGGCCCCTGCCCGTGCAACAGGCCGGGGCAGGTGTATATCTCCCACGGTGGCTTGAAGCCTGACGGGCTCTGCGATGACGCATGGATCGCATTTGAGCGGTTTGTTTTCGCCTTGGCCCATGGCTCGGATAGGTTCTTTCCGGACTGGATCCGGGTGCCGAAGACCACAATCAACTGCTGCAACGACGGAATCCGTCCTGTTGTCTTCCGGCTGGAAGCAATCGAACAAGAGAAAACAGACAATGCATGAAGGAGGCAACATATGACGACAAGGAAAATCGAACTTTCAGAGATTGCAAAAAGGATCGATCCCGTCATCGGGATGAGAGAAAACTGGTACCTCGTTACCGCTGAAAAAGACGGAAAGGCAAATGCCCTGACCGCGGGCTGGGGCGCTTTCGGGAATGTATGGGAGAAGAAGACGGTCACCGTGTACATCCGGCCTCAGAGATACACGAAAGAGTTTATGGATGCCGCGGGAAGATTCACGCTGACATTCTTTGAAGGGCATCAGCAGGAGTTGCTGTATATGGGTTCGCACTCTGGAAAGGATGTTCCGGACAAGATTGAGAAGGCGGGCCTTACCCTGATTCATGCGGAAGGCGAGCCGACGTACGAGGAAGGGAAGTATATGCTGGTCTGCCGAACCTTGTACCGGCAGGCGCAGAAGCCGGAGAATTTCATCGATCCCTCTTTCGCAGAGAAGACCTTCCCCGGTCACGACTATTCGGTCATGTACATCGCGGAAATCGAGGCGGCATACGAGCTTGTAAAGTAATGGCCATTGTGCGCCTCATGTGCCGGAGCGCGGTTTCGTGCCGTGTTCCGGCCCTTTTTTAGGTTCAGGCCAGCATGTTGGGGGATGCCGGTTACTCATAGGTCCTGGAGAAACAGTACTCCGCCAGCGGTCCTCGTGTTGTGCACAGGTGCGGCTGGACGGCCACGTCGAAGCTTGCCACATGCGAATCGTCGTCCCTGGGAAGGGTGTCTACAATCTTGAGCAACCATCTGCAGAGAGCCGGTTTCGTGAAGGCTGCGCATGAGAAATCGCCAGGAAGGTGCGGCTTCATTTCAGGTTGCCGCTTTCTCGAAGCCATGTGGTCACAGCCTGTTCCGCCTGCCTCCGTTGCGTTTGCGCCGTGTCGCCGCGGACGGCGAGTCCATCCCGCACATCAGCTCCGGTGCAAATTCTCCGGATCGCATCCACGGTTCCAAGAAGTCCCTCGGAGCCGCTGGTGTCAAACGGATAGATGGTCTTTCCTGTGAAATCATGATCTTCCAGGAAATGGTAGACAATCATGGGCATGTCGTCGAACCAGAGAGGGTAACCGATGAACACCGTGCCATACTTGTCCCAGTTTTCCACATCGCCGACATAGTCCGGCCTTGCGTTTCCTTCCCGCTCCTTTCCGGCAACTTCGAAAAGCCCCTGCAGGTCGTACGGATAGTCATTGACCGGCACAATCTCAAACATGTCTGCTCCGGTGTGTGCTGCAATGAAGCCGGCGATGATCGCAGTGTTTCCCTCGGTGATTTTTCCCACGCCGTATTGCTCTCCGCTACGGGAAAAATAGACGACAAGGGAGCTTCCCGGTTCTGCATCCGTGGCAGCATGGGAAACCGGTTCCTGGAAAGATGGCGTTCTTCCTTTTGCGGTTTTTGCGCAAGCGCCAAGGAGGAAAAAAGGCGCTATCATCAGAAGAAAAAGATTCAGCACGTGCCCTTTTTGCATGCTGACACGGCTTGGAATTGGTTGCGTATGAGGGGACGGCCGTTTCCAGGCTGTCCCCGGATGCACAAATAGGGTGAAGATGTCGCTAAGGAGTTCCCTGATTTCCATACATGCTCCTACTGGTCAAGTTCCTTTTTCTGGGGGAATGTCGTTCGCAAGCGTTTTGATCGGTCTTGCGGGGACGCCACCTACCAGCGTGTTGTCCGGGACGTCCCTGGTGACGACCGCGCCTGCCGCGACGATCACGTTGTTTCCAATCGTGACGCCGGGCAGGATCGTGACGTTTCCGCCAATCCAGACGTCGTTGCCTATGGCAACCGGTTTTGCGATGGCAAGGTGGTTCCTTCTCCCCATCGGCGTCATCGGATGGTTCACGGTGCTGATCATCGTGTTCGGTCCGATCATGACATAGTCCCCAATGTGGACCGGCCCGCAATCCAGGATTGTGACATGGTAGTTGGCAAAGAAGTTCCTGCCGACGTGGATGTTCCGGCCGTTGTCGCAGGTAAAACCGGGCAGCACGGTTGAGTGCTCGCCGACGCTTCCGAAGAATTCCTTCATGACCCGGAAAACGCCTTCCTCATCCGCGGGATCGCAGGCATCCAGCTTCTTGCATCCCTCGATCGCGTTCAGTTTTCTTGCGTTGACTTCCGGATCCCAGAAGTCGTAGTACAGCCCTGCATCCAGTTTTTCCACTTCTGTCATTCGTGTGCTTCCTTCCATCTCTGATGTCAGTCGGGTGTTTCGGTTTTGCCGCCCTGTCTCAGCGGTAGGACTTCTCGTAGATGGAGAGATAGTCCGCGTCTGAGAGCGGGAGCGGATCGGCCGTGATGTCGCCGCCAAGCACTTCGTGTACGCGCTTCGGATACTTCTTCAGCTCTTCCTTCGTGATGCCGGCATCGCTCATGCGAAGATCCGCGCAGCCGACGGAGGCGATCAGCGAGTCAAGGGCCTTGATGAAATCCTTTCCAGAAGTCGGGTTTTCCACACCCATGGCTTTTGCCATCTTGATCATCGGTCCCTCTGCGGCCTTCCGTTCAGCGAAGAAATCAAAGTATGCATGGGAAATCATGATCAAGCCCGCACCGTGCACAAGGTTGTCGTGGTAGCCGCCCATCACGTGCTCCATGGTGTGCTGGGATGTGCAGAGCATGTAGTAGCCGGCAAGCGTGTTGGCAAGAGCCACATAGGAGCGGGCTTCCCTGTTGGAGCCGTCCGTATAGGCGATTGGCAGATACGTTGCAATGAGCTCGATGGCCTTTAACGCGAACATCTCGCCCATGGGGTGCTCGTTCTTGTTGATGACGGACTCGGACGCATGGAAGAATGCATCCATGCCCTGGAACGCCGTGAACTTCGGCGGAACGCTCATCATGAGGTTCGAGTCGACGACGGAGAGGGTCGGGAACATCGAATGGAAGAAGATGCCGGTCTTTTCCTGCGTCTTCTCATTGGTGATGACGGAGGCCATGTCGACCTCGGAGCCTGTGCCTGCGGATGTGGTGATTGCCACAATCGGTGCCGCATCCTTTTCCGCGTTCTTCTTTCCGCCTGCCGCGGAGAGGCTGTAGTCCCAGATGACTCCCTCGTTTGTCATCATCAAGGCGATGCACTTGGCGCAGTCCATGACGGAGCCGCCGCCGAGAGCGACGACGAAGTCGCAGCCGGTTTCCTTGGCCAGCGCTGCGCCGTCCATGACGTTGTCGCTTGTAGGATTCGGACGGACTTGGTCAAACAGCGTATAGCTGACGCCCGCAAGGTCAAGCTCTTTCTCAAGCGCGGCCAGATATCCGTATTTCTTTGTGGATGTGCCGTTGGAGGTCGCGATGAGGGCCTTCTTTCCGGGCAGATGTTCCTTGTGGAGCTCATGAAGCTGTCCTGCGCCAAAGAGCACCCGTGTGGGAATATCGAAAACAAACTTATACATGGAATACCTCTCTTCTTTTTTCCATTTGATGCCATAAAAATACTGTTCCTGCCGGTTTCAGACAGTATCAAATATGAATATAATTACTGGTAAATCCTAAGGTAATCGAGACTATGGCGCATACCATGAGCTACGGGAAGGAAACATATGGAACAGGAAAAGATCTGGCAGGCGGTAGATGTGCTGGGAGCGGAGTTCGAGAAGCTCAACTGGAATTTCCGTCCGGATCCCTCGTCGGGGAAGACGGAACTCATCTCGCAATGGCTGGGGCCCGAGAACGAAGATGTGATGCTGTGTGTGTTCAAGGGAAAGCACATCCATGAGCAGTTTCACCGGCAGGATTTCTTCTTTCTGAACTTTGCGATGAAGGGGGATTACCGGGCGCTGAGTTCACGGTATGACCAGGAGACCGTAATCCGCGAAGGAGACTGCTATATCGGACAGCCCTACAGCGGCTATGCCTTGCGAAGCAACAGTCAGACCGATATCGTGATCACAGGCGTTCTGATCAAGAAGAAAGTGTTTTTCAATGAATATCTGGCTCCGCTGTCAGCTGACCGCATGCTTCTTGCCTTTTTCCTGAATCCCCAGATCAACCGGTATTCGGACGAGTATGTCCATCTGAAACTTGCCTTTACATCCCCGATTTGGGATCTTCTCAACCTTATGCTGGTCGAGTATGCGGACAAGAAGGAGGACACGCAGAAGATTCTCAAGCCCATGATTTTTTCCCTTATGATGCTTCTGGCAAGGGAATACGGCAGACAGAACGCACAAGGGCCCGCGATGGACGTGACTGATGAAATGGTCCGCTGGATCGACAGCCACCTTGACGGCGTGACGCTTTCAGGTCTCTCCGCACACTTCGGCTACCATCCGAACTACATCTCCTCGATGCTCCATACGAAGACGGGGCGGACGTTCTCGGAGATCCTGCTTACGCTGCGCATGCAACGAGCGGCACTCCTCATGAAGAACACGGATCTTTCCCTTGAGAAGATTTCCGACATGATTGGCTATCATGACACATCGAATTTCTATAAGGCTTTCCGCTCGTACTATGGCGTATCTCCGCGAAGTTGGCAGAACGATTCTTCCTCCGAAGACCATGCTTGATTCCGTACGTCGGGCTACCGAAACAATGTGCAACAAATAGCATAAAAACTGAATAATTATTCATTGTGTATTGACAGGATTCCTCTTGTCCGCTATGCTCAGGTGCATTACGAACAAGGACGTTCAAGGCCCAAGGCCTCGAACGTCTTTTTTTATGCAGTGGGGTACGCGATGGCGGAAATGGTTCGGGTGGAGCACTTGGAAAAGAACTTCGGGGATCTCGAGGTGCTGAGGGACATCAACCTGACGGTGGCCGAAGGGGAGAAGCTGGTCATCATCGGTCCTTCCGGCTCCGGAAAGTCCACTTTCATCCGTTGCGTCAACTATCTGGAAGAGCCGACCTCCGGCAAGGTCTATGTGGCAGGCAAGCTGGTAACTCGGAAAAACCATCTGGAGATTGCCAAGAAGTACTCGTCGATGGTGTTCCAGCAGTTCAACCTCTATCCGCATTTGACGGTGATGGGCAACCTGACGCTGGCCCCGGTCAAACTGCACCATGTCCCCAAGGCCGAGGCCCGGGAGCGGGCAATCCAGGCGTTGGCCCGGGTAGGGCTGGAGCAGAAAGCGGACGTCTATCCCGCCCAGCTTTCCGGCGGGCAGCAGCAACGGGTCGCCATAGCCCGGGCCCTCTGCACCAAGCAGCCGCTGATCATGTTCGACGAGCCTACCAGCGCCCTGGATCCCGAGATGGTGCAGGAGGTGCTCAAGGTGATGGTGGAGCTGGCGAAGGAGAACATCACGATGATCTGCGTGACCCATGAGATGGGCTTCGCCAGGGAAGTCGCCGACCGGGTGATCTTCATGGATGGCGGCTACATCATCGAGGAGGGGCCCCCGGAACATTTCTTCACCAATCCGACCCAGGAAAGGACCAAGGCTTTCCTGGGGAAGATCATCCATTAGGCAACATTTCCCGTCCGCGGGAAGAAGGAGATACGATGAAAAAGACGGTTTTGTTCGCAATGGCTCTGCTTTTGGCAGGCACCCTGTCGCTTTTTGGCCAAGGCTCGAAGGAAAGCGCCGCGTCTTCCAACCTTGACAAGATCCGCTCTGCCGGTGTCCTGAAGGTCGGCTGCAAGACGGATGTCCCCAATTTCTCGCTGCAGAACACGGCTACCGGGGAGTACGAGGGCTTTGAGGATGACCTCGCGTACGCGATTGCCGCCGACATCTTCGGCTGTACCCCCGATGAGGCGAAGGCGCAGAAACGAGTCGCCTTTACCGGCGTCACCGCCAAGACCCGCGGTCCTCTGCTGGAGAACGGCAACCTTGACTTGGTCATCGCCACCTTCACCATCACCGCGGCCCGTAAGGAGACCTACAACTTCTCCACGCCGTACTATACCGACGCGGTCGGCTTGCTGGTCAACAAGGACAGCGGCATCACCTCGATTGCCGACCTTGACGGGAAAATCGTCGGCGTGGCCCAGTCTTCGACTTCGAAAGAAGGTTTCCGGAAGTACGTGGCCGAAAAGTCGCTGTCGGTCAACCCGACCTTCCAGGAGTTTGACGGCTATCCGGCTCTCGCCCAGGCGCTTGCCACCCATCAGATCGACTGCTTCAGCGTCGACCGGGCCATTCTTTCCGGCTATGTGAACGATTCCAACCTGCTGCTTCCCGACCGCTTCGCGGAGCAGGACTATGGCGTCGCCTCCGCCAAGGAGAAGAGCGATCTTGCCGCCGAGGTGGAGAAGGTCGTCACCAAGATGCTCTCCGACGGAAGCATGGACGCGCTGAAGACGAAGTGGCATCTGCTTTGATGTGATTCAGGGGTGAAGGAGATGATGAAAGGACTGTTTTCTGCCCGGCGATGGATGGCGCTTTTCTCGGCAATCCCGGAGTATTACCTTCCGGGATTCCTGATGACGTTGCGTATCGCCGTGGTGGGTCTCGTCGTCGCATTGGTGCTAGGCACGCTTTTGGGAGTGTGCTCGACATCACGCCTTCGCCCCTGCCGTTTGCTCGCGCGGGTCTATGTCGAGGTGGTGCAGAATACCCCGTTGGCCCTGCAGGTGCTTTTCTACTACTCGGTGCTGCCTCTTTGTTTTTCCTCCACCGGTTTCCGTATCCCGAAATTCCTCTTGGGTGTGATCGGGGTAGGCATCTATCACGGGGCCTATATCGGCGAGGTGATCCGGGGTGGAATCGAGGCGATTCCGAAAGGGCAGGCCGAGGCCGCGCAGAGCCAGGGATTCACCTACGGCCAGACGATGCGCTGGATCATCCTGCCCCAGACAGTCCGCATCATCATGCCCCCGTTGGCCAACCAGGCGCTGAACCTGGTCAAGAACACCTCGATCCTTTCGATGGTCGCGGGCATGGACTTGATGTATTTCACCGATTCCTGGGGTGCCGATTATGGGTATTTCGCCCAGGCCTATCTGACCAGCGCCCTCCTGTATTTCTGCATGTGTTTCCCTCTCGCGCGGCTGGCGCGCTATTTGGAAATTCGGTCCATGCGGGCGAAGGGGGTGGCGTAAGATGGGGGAGCTCTACCAGCAGATTTTCACCCGGTCCAACCTCTTGTTCCTTGGAAAGGGCCTGCTCATGACCGTCGAGATCGCCTGTGTCGCGACGTTGCTTTCGCTCTGTTTCGGGACGTTGCTCGCCCTTGTCCGCACCTATTGCTCGGGACGTTTCCGCCTGCTGGGCAAACTCGTGGCGGCCTATACGGAGTTCTTCCGTTGCACCCCGAACCTGCTATGGATCCTTTGGTTGTATTTTACCGTAAGGGGGAGCAACATCGCCGTCTCGGTCCTCGCCATCACCCTCTTCACCAGCGCGGTGATGTGCGAGATTTTCCGTGGTGGTCTGAACGCCATTCCCAAGGAGCAGTTCGAGGCCGCCCAAAGCCAAGGGTTCGGTCCTGTCCGCACCATGCGCTACATCATCCTTCCGCAGATGTACCGGAAGGTGCTTCCTGCCTTGGTCGGCCAGATCATCACCGTCATCAAGGACACCTCGTTCCTGAAGATGGTCGACGTGCCGGAATTGATGCGCAACGGTTCGGTCATCCTTGGTTCCATTTACGACGTGCGTGGCATGCTGATGCTGTTCGCTTTTGAGGGCGCGTGCTATTTCATCGTCTGCTTCTCGCTCAGTTGCGTGGTGCGCGGCTACCAGAAGCGGATTGTCCGTTCCTAGGAGGAGCCTGTGCAGTACACCATTTCCATCATCCGCGATTTCGGCAGCCTTGGCCGCTCGATCGCCAAGAGCCTTTCCTTGAAGCTGGGCATCGAGTTCTACGACCGCGATATTGTCGAGTCGGTTTCCCGTATGCTGAAGCTTCCGGTATCTACCGTCAGCGACAAGGAAGAACAATCCAAATGGAGATACAAGATGTTCCCGCTTGGCAGCGAGGATGTGATCATGCAGGACATGATCTTCGACGTGCAGAAAGAGATTATCCTCGGCCTTGCCAGAGAAAAAAGCTGCATCATCGTTGGCCGTTGCTCCGACGCGATTCTCGAGAACCAGCCAAACCACCTGAACATCTACATCCACGCTTCGGTAGCGCACCGGATCGAGAACTGCGTGGAGAAGCTGGGCATGGAGCCCGCTGAAGCCCGGCATATGGTCCTTTCCGTCGACAAGGCGAGGAAGGCCTACCACAAGAAATACGCGGGTTTCCTTCCCGGGGATTCCGACCACCACCAGCTTTCCATCGACTCCTCCCTGCTTGGCGTGGAGGGAACGGCGGATCTGATCGCCTATCTGGTGCGCCAGCGTTTCGGAGAATGATTCGCAGGGGATGCAAAAAAGCTTGACATACGCAATTGGTTAGGCGATACTAACCATCGACGGGAGCTGATTCCGATCAAGCCATGTTCCTTCAGTTCTCCTGCGGACGCCCCAAGTCGCACACTCCTTGAGGGCGTCCGCGATTTTTTTGTCCACCTGTCCAGACGAAAGGCCAAAAAGTGGAGCCATGCGATTCGGGAAAATTTTCGTCATCCTCATTGACTCATGCCATGCTTTTGGAATAGGGTATTCGCAAAGACAAGGACGTCAAGGCAAAAACCTTGATGTCTTTTTTTGTATTTGCTCGTGGCAAAGGCGCCGACGGTGGGATCCGCTGGCGCCTTTCGCTTTCTAGGAGGGAAAGGCGATGGAAATCAATGTCTCGACAGTCATCTGGGTATTGATCAGCGCGGCGCTGGTCTACTTCATGCAGGCAGGCTTCGCCCTGTGCGAGGCGGGCTTGACCCGTGCGAAGAACACAGGGAACATCCTGATGAAGAACATGATGGACTTCTGTATCGGCACCCCATGTTTCTGGCTGGTAGGCTTCGGCCTGATGTTCCACGGGACAGGGGCCTTGGTCGGGGGCTTCGACCCTCTCATCAGGGGCGCCTACACCGCTGAGAACAGCGTTGTGCCGCAGACCATTCCGCTGTGGTGCTACGTGATCTTCCAGACCGTCTTCTGCGCGACTGCGGCGACCATCGTGTCCGGTTCGATGGCGGAGCGGACCAACTTCAAGGCATATTGCGTCTATTCTGCCGCCATCAGCCTGCTGATTTATCCGATCGGGGGTCATTGGGTATGGGGTGGTGGTTGGTTGAGTTCTCTTGGCTTCCATGACTTTGCGGGTTCCGCCTGTGTCCATATGGTCGGTGGTCTGATTGCCTGTCTCGGGGCGAAGATGCTCGGTCCCCGTATCGGCAAATACGACAAGAACGGGAAGGCCCGTGCCATTCCCGGCCACAACCTGACCGCCTGTGCGCTCGGTGTCTTTATCCTCTGGTTCTGCTGGTTTGGCTTCAACGGTGGTTCCACAGTGGCCATGGATGGGGCTGCCGCTGCCGAAACCGCCAGCCTCGCCTTCATGAACACCAACCTCGCCGCCGCTGTCGCGACTACGACGACGATGATCTTCACCTGGATCCGGTATGGAAAGCCTGATGTCTCCATGACGATGAACGGCGCCCTCGCGGGGCTGGTCGCCATTACCGCGGGTTGTGATTGCGTCAGCCCGGTGGGTGCCTTCTTCATTGGTCTGGTCGCCGGTGTCCTGGTGGTCCTTTCCGTCGAGTTCTTCGACAACATCGCCAAGATCGACGACCCTGTCGGTGCCGTCTCCGTCCACATGGTCAACGGCATCTGGGGAGCGCTGGCGGTCGGGCTTTTCTCCACCGGAGCCGATGGAGTCGGCGTCGGACTGTTCTACGGAGGCGGAGTCCACCAGTTCCTTGTCCAGTTCCTCGGTTTCGCCGCTATCGCCGTCTATGTGCTTGCCACCATGTTCATCATCTTCTCCATCATCGACAAACTGATCGGACTGCGTGTCCCCGCCGAGATCGAGATTGACGGTCTGGATATCCACGAGCATGGACTGGCCTCCGCCTATTCCGGTTTCGCCATCAGTGACGTCTCCGCCAACATGCTGGACGTCAACGAGAACACCGACCTTGGAGAAAGCGACTACGAGAAAGCCTCTCCGGCCCAGAAACAGGCCGCGATCAAGACCACCCTCCCGGCAGAGCAGGATACCGGTATGTACAAGGTCTCCATCATCTGCCGTCTCTCTTCGTTCGATGCCTTGAAGAAGGCGCTCAACGACGAAGGCGTGACCGGCATGACCATGACACAGGTCTCTGGTTGTGGAATCCAGAAGGGTTCCACCGAACGGTACCGTGGCACGATTGTCGACTCGACGCTGCTGCCGAAAGTGAAGGTGGAGGTAGTAATCGCCAAGATTCCTGTCGACCGCCTGATTGAGACAGTGAAGAAAACCTTGTACACCGGACATATCGGTGATGGAAAAATCTTTGTCACCCGCGTGGTCAAGGTCGTCAAAGTCCGTACCGGCGAAGAGGACTACGCGGCCCTTCAGGATGTTGAATAACGGAACCATTGGTTCTTTTGGCGGGAAATCGCTTTTGTGTGCGGCGGTTTCCCGCCTCTCTTTGCCAATAGATTGTATCTTTCTTTGTCCTCATCGCCTACACCCTTTTACCAAAAACGCAAGGGGAGGACGAGACTTCCAACAAGTTTCGCCTCCTTTTTTATGGCGTCACTTTCCCCCCATCCGCGCACTTCGCGCGTCAAAAGGGCACAACTTCCGGGGAAAAACGTAAAGGGCACGCAGATGGATGGTCATTCCTTCAGCAGGAGCCCGACGCCAACGCCGAGCACCTTGGAAAGCCGGAGGGCGGTCTTCTTGCCCACCGGCTGCACGTCGCGCTCCATCCTGCTGATCGTCATCTTGTCGCACCCGACCATTGCGGCCAGCTGCGCCTGGGTGAGCTTCTTGAGGGTTTTCCTGTGGAACCTGATGACCTTGCCAGGGGTGAGGTTGGCCTTGAACTCCCTGAACTCGGGAATGTCGTCCACATCGACGTACTCGTCCTCATCGACGACGACATTGTCCGCCCCGAACCGCTTGCGGAAGAACTCGATCACATCCTGGGGGACATTGTCCCCGCGCACCTCGAACTCAGTATGGGGCATTTTCACGGCTACCAACATAATACACCTCCACGACGATTGACCCGTTTTCGTTCCGCCAGCACGCCACCCAGTGGTATGACAGGTGGCAATGGTACGTACAGGTTCCCAGCTTGCTGTAGTTCGCATAGTCCGGTTGCACCGGTCCAGAGGCCTGAATGTCGGCGAGAAGGCGGAAGAGCATGTCCTTCGCACCTTTTGGAAGGTTCTTTATTCCTTTCGCGACTTTCTTTGAGACAAGGACCTTGTACATGGCATCATTATAGATGTTTTATGTCTACATTGTCAATGAGGCCGCCTTACGCCTCGTCCTCTTCGGAAGCAGATGACCTTCCCCTTTTCCGGAGCTGAATTGTGATCACAATTTCTTCCTCCAGCCTTCCCTAAATCCGTAATAGGACATCCGCACAAAAGGTATCTCATCCTGTGCCTGCCCAGCAGGGACGATTCCCTCACGTACCGGCAGGCAGGCGTCCACCAGCCCGCCGCGAAGTCCGCGAAAGTCATCCTTCCTGTCGGGAGGTCGGATGCGGAGAAACCGAGGAGTCCCTGGCTCTGGAGGTCAGAACAGTATTGATACGCCTCGAGCTTGTTCGTGCGTGCCGTCGTGTAGGTATGGCGTTCCCCGCATTCGTCATAGACGCGGTAATACCACACTTTCTTCCGTTTGGTGAGGGTAAAAGGCGCGTGATAGCGCATGAACATTCCTTTTGCATCCTGCTTGGTGAAACACAACTGGTCACACCAAGCAGTGATGACTGACGTTATCTCTTTATAACGCAAGGAATTAATGTTTGGAGGCTATCAGAATTGAACTGACGACCTTCTGCATGCCATGCAGACGCTCTAGCCAACTGAGCTAAGCCCCCGTTGCAGAAGAAACAATACCTGTTCCGTAGAATAATTGCAAGGGGGTTGCGAAAGATTTCTTAGACGCGTTTGCCGGACAGGTACACCTCGCTTACCTGGATGTTCTCGTCGAACAGCACCAGGTCTGCTTGCTTCCCTACCGCGATCGAGCCGGTCTTCCCGTCGATGTGCATCACCCTGGCGGGGTTGATGGTCATCATCGCCACCGCTTCGGCGATCGACAGTCCCGCCTTCTGGTGCATGACCCTGACCAGCCTGTCGGTCGTTGCCACGCTGCCGGCGAAAGCCTGGTGGTCCGGCATCTTGGCGATGCCGCCCTCGACGAAGCATTTCACGCCTCCGACTTTCGGTCCGAGGATTGTCGGCCCTTCAGGCATGTCGGCTCCACGCATGCTGTCCGTGCAGAGCGAGATATGGTCATGGGCTTTCAGCTTCAAGATCATCTTGAGCAACTCCGGAGGCAGATGCATGCCGTCGGCGATCAGCTCGATGGTCAGTCCGTCAATCAGGTACCCTGCCTCGACCGTGCCCAGGATGCGGAATCCTCCTTCGCGATGGATGGTGGACATGCCGGAGTAGAAGTGGGTCAGATGGGTCACCCCATGGTCGAACGCGCGGCTGATTTCCTGGTAGGTGGCGTTGGTATGGCCGGCGGCCAGGACGATGCCGGTGTCCCGAAGCGCGTCAGCCATTTCGATGGCGCCGGGCAGTTCGGGAGCGAAAGAAATCCGCTTGATCACGTCGCCTCCCTTTTCAAGGAACATGCGGTAATGTTCTTGCTTCGGGGTCTTGATGAACGAGGGGTCCTGGGCTCCTGCCTGGGCAGGGCTGAAGTAGGGTCCTTCCATGTGGATGCCTTCGAGATGGGGGATCGCATCCCCATACTTCCTGGCTTCGCGAAAGCACTCGAAGGTATGGATGGTGGCCTCGTCCGTGTTGGTCATGGTCGTGGGGTAGTAGGTCGTTGTGCCATGCTTCAGGTGCGCTTTGGCCGCCAGCACGATATCCTCGGCCTCTCCGTCCATGATGTCATGGCCGCCTCCGCCATGGGAATGGATGTCTATGAACCCTGGGGCCAGATACAACCCCTTGCAATCGACAACTTCCTCTCCTGGAAGGGCGGAAAGATGTTCCCCGTAGGCTTTGATGCGCGGACCTTCCGTCCTGAGCGATGCTTGGACGGTATGGTTTTCCAGCACAAGCCGAGCATTGGTAAACAGCATATGGCACTCCTCGGGGAATCTGCCCTTGGGCTTCAGGCGTCCGACAGGCCAAGATTCCTCGTTGACAACAGTATAGACCTTGTTATAATTAAGTCAAACGTTAACGTTAGCGTTTTCTTAGGAGGTTTCCCCAATGAAACAGAGAGTATTGGCATTGGCGTTGCTGTCTGTCGTCGCAGCAAGTGTTGCATTTGCACAGGGCTCCAGCGAGTCCGGTAGTTCTGCCGCAAGCGGCAAGACCATCAAGCTGAGACTGGCTGAAAACCAGCCTGCGAACAACCCGATTTCCCAGGGCATGCAGAAGTTCGCAGACCTGGTGAAGGAAAAGACCAATGGAAGTGTGGAGGTTGATGTCTACCTCGACGCCCAGCTTGGCACCGAGAACGAGACCATCGACCAGGTGCAGGCGGGAACGCTTGATTTCGCGCGCATCAACACGTCCGCCCTGGCCTCGACGGCTGACGAGGTCGGCGTCTTCACGCTGCCGTACATCTTTACCGGCATGGAACAGAAGTACAAGGTCCTGGATGGCGAGATCGGACAGGGAATCATCAAGCAGCTTGAGAAGTACAACATGATCGGACTGGAATACTGGGAAGCGGGAAGCCGCAACTTCTACTCGACCAAGAAGCCGATCAAGAGCGTCGCCGACCTGAAGGGGATGAAAGTCCGTGTCCAGCAGTCGGAAGTCGCCATCAAGATGGTCGAGCTTCTCGGTGGAGCCGCCACCCCGATGGCATACGGCGAGGTCTACCAGGGCCTGCAGACCGGCGTTATCGATGCAGCGGAGAACGATTTCGTCTCCTATTACACCTCCGGCCATTATGAAGTCGCGAAAAACTATACCCTCGACGGCCATATGGCTCCTCCGGCCATGCTGCTGATGAGCAAGAAGTCCTGGGACAAGCTTTCCAGCGACCAGCAGAAGGCCATCCGCGAGGCGGCAAAGGAAGCTGCGGCATGGCAGAGAAAGGCGATGGACGACTTCCAGAACGAGAGCCGCGCCGCTGTCGAGAAGGCGGGAAGCAAGATCTACACGGTTGACGCCAAGGAGTTCCAGAACGCTGTCGGAGCCATCTACGACATGTATCCCCAGTACAAGGACGTCATCGAGAAGATCAAGGCAATCAACTAAGCCCATGCTCTTCGGGACTGTCCTGCCACGGCGGGACAGTCTTCATTTTCTACCCTGGTATGTGCATGAAGATGAAAACACAACGATTGGCAGGTTTGCGCTCCTTCCTGGATAAAGCCACGGAATTCGAGCGTACCCTGTGCTGTTACGACTTGATACTCGAGATCGCCATCACCTTCGTCCAGGTGGTGCTCCGCACGCTCGGGCATCCCTTCAGCTGGTCGGAAGAAGCCACGCTGATGTTGCTGGTCTGGTTCGGATACCTGTGCATTCCTCTCGATATCTATACCGACTCGCACGCGGCGTTGTATTTCCTGTATGGGAAGATTCCCCCGAAAGGAAAGAAACTGCTCGACTTGGGCCGCCATGGAATCTTGGTCTGGTTCAGTGTCGAGATGGTCAGATATGGAATCATGATCACCCGGCTCGCCATCCCCAAACGGCAGCCCGCCACGGGTTTCTCCCAGGGATGGTTGTTCGCCCCGCTCATCCTTGGCGGCGTGCTGATGGCCGTGTATGCCGGTTTCAACTTTGTGGATACCATCCTCAAGCCGACAAGCGAGTATGTCCGTTCCGACGAGCCGAAGACTGCCGAGGAACTGAACAAGGAAAGAGGAGGCAGCGTATGAGCCAGATGGCAATGGGCACTTTGCTTTTGTTCGCGTCATTGGTCATTCTGATGGTTTTCCGGTTCCCCATCTCCTTCTGCCTTGGGGTCTCCGCGTTGTTCACGGCCGCTTATCTTGGCATCCCGTTCTTCAACCTGTTCCAGAAGATGTCGACCGGCATCACCAGCTTTACCTTCATGTGCGTGCCGTTCTTCATCATCATGGCGCAGATCATGACTGATGGCGGCATCAGCGACCGGCTTACCAAGTTCTGCAATGTCCTGATCGGGCGTATGCGGGGCGGCACCGCCATCGTGAACTGCTTGGTCTCCATGTTCTTCGGCGGAATCTCCGGCAGCTCGATCGCGGATGTCTCCTCGATTGGTTCGTTCCTGATTCCCGCCATGATCAAGGAAGGATATGACGCCGACTACACAATCGCCGTTACCTGCACCAGCAGTGTCGAGGGCATCATCATTCCCCCGAGCCAGAACATGATCTTCTATATCGTCGCTGCGGGAAGCGGGCTCTCGATCAGCACGATGTTCATGTGCGGATACCTGCCTGGGTTCATCCTGACGATGGCCTTGGCTGCCTGCTCTTTCATCATCGCAGTGAAAAAGAAGTACCCAATCAGCGAGCGTCACCCCTGGAGGGAGAACATCGTGATCATCCGTGAGGCCCTGCTGGGTCTGGTCACCATCCTGATTGTCGCCGTCGGCATTCTTGCCGGCATCTTCACCGCGACCGAGGCGGGGGCCATTGCCGCCGTCTACGCGCTGTTCGTGACGACCTGCATCTATCACACGATGGATTTCAGGAAGTTCATGAAATGCCTGCGCCAGTCCTTGAAGACTTTGGGGACGATCATGGCCATCATCGCCACCAGCAGCGCCTTCAGCTATGTGCTTGCATTCCTGAAGGTTCCTACCCGTGTGGCCAACAGCCTGATGGCGGTCTCCAGCAATCCTGCGGTGGCCATGCTGCTGATGATTCTCATGATGGTTGTCCTCGGCTGTTTCATGGATATGGGAATCCTCCTGATCCTCCTGACCCCGATCCTCTATCCGGTGGCCATGAAGTTCGGCTACAACCCGTACCATTTCGGCCTGATCATGGTCCTGACCCTCGGTCTCGGCCTTCTGACTCCGCCGGTCGGCACCTCGCTGTGGGCCGGATGCTCGATTGCCGGAATCCCGATCGAGAAATCGATCAAAGGCTTCCTGCCGTTCTACTTCACCTACATGGCGGTGTTGGCGGTCATCATCCTTTGCCCGGCTTTGACTCTTTGTCTTCCTCGCGCGTTGGGGTATATTGCATAAGTACTATGGCGTCCAACAACATCACCCTGAAAGACATTGCGCAAGCGACGGGATATTCCCTGATTTCCATCCATCGGGCCATCCACAACAAGGATGGCCTGAGCGAGGAGACCCGGACGAAAATCCTCGAGGCCGTCAAGGCCATGGGCTACGAGGTGAACTTCGCGGCTTCCGCGCTGAAACGCAATCCTATCAGGGTGGCGTATATCGGAGAGGCCGCACGCTCCGAGGGAGAATACCACGCCAGCATGCTGGAGGGAGTGCACACGGCTTTCGACGAGTTCGCAGGCCTGAACTGCAGCTGCGACGACCTGGTGGTGCCCTACGGACATGGCGCCGCCGCCTCCGAGTGCAAGGTGCTGGACAAGCTCTACGCCGACCCCCATCCCTATGACGGTGTCGTCGTGCTTCCTGCCAATACCGGATCCGAATTGGTGTATCGGATGGAAAAGCTGATCGCGAAAGGGATTCCCGTCGTCCTGCTGGATGAACGGATTCCCCAGCTGGACAGCCTTTGCTGCATTTCCCCGCGAAGCGACCTGATCGGTCGTTTGGGAGCGGAGTACCTGTGCAAGGTATGCGATCCCGGACTGATCATCATCGCCATGGGGGACGCGACCAGCAAGACCCACCAGGAGAACGTGCGGGGATTTTCCTCCTACATCGAGGAGAACCACCTGCCGTTCACCACCTTGGTGGTTGACGACCCGTACGACGAGCAGCTGTTGGAGCGGGATCTGGAGCAGGCGTTGCTTGCCCATCCGGAGACTGTCGCCTTCTACTCGGTCCGCGAGAAGAACTGTCAGGCGATTACCCGTGTGGCGCTCAGGCATCCGGAACGTAAGACCGAGGTGCTGGTCACCGAGCTCTGCCCGGAAAATGTCTCCAATCTGGAACGGGGGCTGGTTTCGGGCATCATCGACAAGAATCCGTTCCAGAGAGGGTATTTGGGCATGCATCTCTTGTTCGAATACCTGTTGAAGAAGGAAATGCCGAAAGCGAAAGTGCTCTCGGTTCCCGTCTCGATCGTGCTCAGGAGCAATCTTCCGTTCTACGTCGGACGTATGGGGCCGGGCATCTACGTTTCGTCATCAGTGTAAATCAAGGAGGGAAACAAATGTTTTCCGTGAATGTGTTCCATACTCCCGAAGAGTTGGGAGCGGCGGCTGCCGGACGGATCGCCTGTGAGATCAACAAGGCCGTCGCACGGCAGGGGTATTGCCGTATCGCGCTCAGCACGGGCGCAAGCCAGTTCGAGACGCTGAAGGCGTTGGTCAGGCTGGATGTCGACTGGAGCAAGGTGACCATGTTTCACTTGGACGAGTACGTGGGCCTTCCCGAGACGCATGGCGCCAGTTTCCGCAAATATCTGAAGGAGCGGTTCGTCGATGTCGTCCATCCGAAAGAAGCGGTTTTCGTCAACGGGGAGGGTGATGTGCGCAAGAACATCGCCGAACTGACCAGACGGATTACCGAGAAGCCGATTGATGTCGGGGTCATCGGAATCGGTGAGAACGGGCATGTCGCCTTCAACGATCCTCCAGCGGATTTCCAGACCAAAGCAAGCTATATCGTGGTCGACCTGGATCAAAAATGCCGCATGCAGCAGGTGCATGAGGGATGGTTCAAGACGGTGGATGACGTGCCCAAGCAGGCTGTCAGCATGACCGTATCC
Organism: uncultured bacterium; assembly: GCA_905215015.1. GTDB lineage: Bacteria > Spirochaetota > Spirochaetia > Sphaerochaetales > Sphaerochaetaceae > RUG023. The sequence continues at coordinate 40,212 of CAJMOS010000006.1, forward strand.
CAGATTATGAGCTGCAAGGTGATTGTTACGGCCGCGCCACACGCGGTGAAGGCCGATGCGATTCAAATGACATTGGAGAAGCCTGTGACCAATCTGGTCCCGGCGACAATCCTGAAGACCCACCCCGAGTGGTATCTCTTCATCGATGATGATTCGAGCGCGAATGCGTTCCCGGTGAGATGACATGGCAAGACATCTTGGTTTCACTTGTGAGATTCTGGATAGCCGCGAGGCTATGGGAAGGGCGGCAGGACAAGCCGCCGAAAGCCTGGTCATCCAGGCGCTGGATCAGGTCAAGGGCCGGTTGGTCCGCATGATTTTCGCTGCCGCGCCAAGCCAGAACGAGATTCTGGCCTACCTGGCCGCAAGCAAGAAGATCGACTGGTCCCGCATCGAGGCCTTCCACATGGACGAGTATATCGGGCTGGACAAGGACGCGCCCCAGGGATTCGGCAATTTCCTTGACGCCCATATCTTCCAGAAGGTCCCGTTCGCGAAAGTCCATTATCTGCGTCCGAAAGGTGATGTCGGTCGGAGCCTTGAGAACTACGCGAAGCTTCTGAAGGCCGCCCCGATTGATATCTGCCTGATGGGGATTGGCGAGAACGGCCATATCGCCTTCAACGATCCCGCGGTAGCTGACTTCAAGGATCCGAAGGCGGTGAAGGTGGTCGGGCTGGACGAGGTTTGCCGGAACCAGCAGGTGCACGACGGTTGCTTCAAGCAGCTCGAGGATGTGCCCCGTCAGGCGGTGACGCTGACGGTGCCCATGCTTTTCTCTGCCAACCATATCGTCTGCACGGTTCCCGCTGCCACGAAAGCCCACGCCGCCCGCATGGCGGTCCTTGGTCCGGTAGCGGAGAGTTGCCCGAGCTCAATCCTCCGCCTGCATGCGGACGCCCAGCTGTTCCTTGACAACGAGAGCGGCAAGGAGATTCTGGACTTCTGAACCAGATGGAAAGGAATCCAGACAAAGGAAAGGGGGTGCCCGCGAAGGACAGCCCCCTTTCTTCGTCGTCTCAGACCTGGGTGATGATGGTGAGGCAGTCCTTCACCATCACGTGCAGCCTGCGGTCCATCTGTCCCAAATACCAGGAGCCCCGGTGCGGGCAGTCCTTGCACTCGAGCAGCAACGAGTCATGCCGGAAGCAGGAACGGCTGATGAAGAGGGGAATGTTGAACGAGGGCGGGACGGGTGTCGGGATGAAGGGCCAGTAGCCTTTGGTGAAGGACTGGGTCTCCAGCCAGAGGTAGCCTCCGACCAGGCTGTCTCCCAATTCTTCCTGCATCGACTCGGCGGTGAAGCTGTTTGCCAGATACAGGTAGATGTCGCAGAAGAACTTGCATTCTGGGTGCCGCTTCGCCCATCGTACCTGGGCTATGTTGTTCAGGCCGAACCGGACCTTGTCCAGGTTTCCGCTCTTTTGCAGCTTCTCGACGATGGCATCCAGCCCCCGATAGTATTCCTCTTCCTTGAACATCACCGGAGCGAGGGGAAGGTAATATTTGGAAAGGACCATGTACATCCGTTTCTCGGGTTCCTCTTCCTTGGCGATTTCCATCACGTCCAGCCAAGGCACCTGGCTCCGGTCGCTCAACAAGTTCCTCAGCGGGAGCAGTTCCTTGGTTTCCATCCTCCCGGTCTTCCTCTCGAGCGGCTCGGCAAAGTAGTGCTCAAGGAGCATGTCCAGCGTCTTGTACCAGTCCCTCCGCATCGTCTTCATCTGTGAGAGCGGGTAGAAAAGATCGTTGTCTTGGAGGCCGGTCTGGTTGTCGATGGCCAGGGTTTTCAAGGAGAAGTAGCTCTTGTCGTTCTGACTGAACAGCTCGGTCATCTCCTTCTGCAGCTCCCGTGGCTTTTGCGCCTGGCTGGCGGCAATCGGGTAGCGCTTGACGACCTTCTTGCCGAGGAAGCCGAGGCGGGTCTCGACGCTGAGCTTGTCCTGCTCGAGATGCAGGAGGGTCTCCAGCCCGGCCGTGGCGGGCGTGAGCTCCTTGCCGGTGACCGGAAGGGTCTGGTCATGGCGGCTGATGCAGGAGATTTCCTGCCCGACCTTCGGCTCCGGCTGTCCCTCTGGAATCTGGATGATGACGGTCTGGGAAGGGACTGCCTGCTGGATGTATTTCCGGTAGGCGTCGCGCATGGTCGACAGTCCGAACTGGACGACCCCGACCTGCTCCTTGTCGCTGGCAACAAAATAGGAAATGCCGTCGCGGAGCGCGACCGGCTCGGTCAGTGTCACCACCGCGCCATAGCGGGTCAGCTCCTGCACCTTGCCGATCTTGATGCCGCGGTGGCGCGGGTAGCTGGTCGAACCGAGCGTGACGGTCCGGGGAGTGAAATCCTGCTCGGCACGGCCGTAATCGGTCAGCCAGCCACCGGTCATGCGGCGGGCGAAGACGGTTTCCAGATCCTTCTTCAATTGGGAGGTATCTTTCTGGCCATCGAGCAACGCGCGATAGTACTTGGCGGCGGCGAGCGTATAGGCGGGGGCCTTCATGCGGCCCTCGACTTTCAGCATGTCGATGCCCATATCCTGCAGACGCTTCACGGCCTTGGTGCCATCAAGGTCACTCATGCTGAGCCACCAGGCCTTTCTCTGGGTTGGTCTCGGGCTGAGCTCGGGGGGACGCAAGGGATCTTTCTCGATCTCGAACCAGGAACGGCAGATTTGGGCGCAGGCGCCCCCGTTGGCGCTTCGTCCACAGAGCTTCGCGCTGGCCATGCACAGTCCGCTGAAGCCGTAGCAGAGGGCCCCGTGGATGAAAACCTCCAGCTTTACGTCCGGGCAGGCTTTCCTGATGCGCTCAATTTCCTCGATGGTCAGCTCCCGGCTGAGCACCACCTGCTTGAAGCCGAGACGCTGCATCTCCTTCACCCCCTCGGCTGTGTGGACTGCGAGCTGGGTGGAGGCGTGCAGCTCAAGGTCGGGGAAGTCCCGCTGGCAGAGCCGCGCGAGCCCAAGGTCCTGGATGATGATGCCGTCGCAGCCGATGAACGAAGCTTGCTTGAGCAGGTCGTAGGCTGCCGGAATATCGTCATCCTTCAGGAGCGTGTTCAGGGCGATGATGACCTTCTTGTGGTGCTCGCGGGCGTAGGTGGTGATCCGCCTGAATTCGTCAAAGGTGAAGTTCTTCGCCTCCTTGCGGGCGGAGAAACGGGTGAATCCGAGATAAACGGCGTCTGCGCCGCCTTCGAACGCGGCAAGGCCGGCCTGCATGCTGCCGGCGGGAAGTAACAGTTCTGTCATGTCTCAACCCTAGACCAAGAACAGGGAAAAAGCAACGGAAGCGGGGTGGTCATAGAAGAATGGAAGGCTCCCTCTTTCCATGATGGGAGTATTTTCGATACAATAAAGGGACTTCCCTAGAAAAGTCATATTTTGCATTCCTAAGGAGCTCTTCACCATGAGTACGAAGATGCTGTACGGTCCTGCGGACAAACCGCCTCTCTCGAAGTGGATTCCGCTGAGTATCCAGCATGTGTTCGCCATGTTTGGCGCGACCATCCTGGTTCCGATTCTCACGGGAATGGATATCAACACCGCCCTGTTCACCGCGGGTACCGGTACGTTGATCTACATCCTGTGCACGGGGGCGAAGGTGCCGGTGTTCCTCGGTTCTTCCTTCGCGTTCATTCCCGCGCTGGTCACCATCAGTTCCGCATACGGGCTTCCCTACGCGATGGGTGGCGCGGTCTTCAGCGGCATCACCTATCTTGTGGTCGCCGCCATCATCAAGAAGACGGGAACCGGATGGTTGAACAAGGCCTTGCCGCCGGTCGTCATCGGCAGTGTGATCGTGGTCATCGGCATGAGTTTGGCCCCTTCCGCCCTGAACATGGCCATGTACCCGAATTCTGACGCCTCGCAGGGGTATTCCTTGGTGCTCTTCTCGATCGCCATGGTCACCTTGGCCGTCACGGTCATCGTCAATATCTACGGCAAGGGTTTCATCAGTGTCATTCCTGTGCTCTTCGGTCTTGCGGCTGGGTATCTTTTCACTTTGATCATGGGCAACTTTTTCCCTGCCTACCACCTGATTGATTTCCAGGGAGTAAAGGATGCCGCCTGGTTCGGGTTGCCGCGCATGCATATGCCGAAATTCAACCTGGTTGCCATCCTGACCTTTGTCATCGTCAGCTTCGCCACCATCTGCGAGCATCTCGGTGACACCCTGACGGTCAGCAAGGTCGTCGGCAAGAACTTCTACGAGGACCCGGGTCTGCACAGGACCCTGTCCGGTGATGGCCTCGCCACCGCCTGGGCTGCGCTTTGGGGTGGTCCTCCGAACACTACCTATGGCGAGAACATCGGCGTGCTTGCCATCACGGGCGTCTACTCCGTCTACGTGACCGGTGGTGCCGCGGTCTTCGCGATCCTGCTCTCATTCTTCCCGAAGTTCGGGGCATTAATCCATACCATCCCGAGCCCGGTCCTTGGCGGCATCTCGATGCTCTTTTTCGGCATCATCGCCTCCAGCGGCCTGCGCACGCTGGTCGAGAGCGGTGTCGACTACCAGGACAAGAGGAACCTGACCATCAGCAGCGTCATTCTCACCATCGGTATCGGTGGCGGCATGCTGCAGTTCGCACTCGGAGGCTCCTTGACGTTCAGCCTTGGTTCCGTAGCGCTGGCCACCTTGGTCGGCATCATCCTGAACCTGGCCCTGCCTGCTCTCAAGGAAGGCAAGTAAGCCGATACGCCAGGACAGGACATATACAGACTACCTCCACGAGTTGGAAGCGACCGTGGGGGTAGTTTTGTATTGGAGAAACGGTTAGAGAAGGTAGAACATCTCCTCCAGCGGGATTGAGACAGGGGATTCGTCCGGATTGGTCTCCATCAAGTCCTTCATGTAATGCCACCATCGCTTGGTCGCCTCGGCAGCTCCGGTGGCCTGGCTTCCGGTTCCTTGGGTATGCTGGAACGCAAAGAGGGTATTGGTCTCCTCGTCAAGATAAATGCCATAGTCGCTGACACCGCTGTCCTTGAGCAGCTTGACCACCTCGGGCCAGATTTCCGCATGACGTCTTTTATACTCTTCCTTCATACCGGGTTTCAGATACATCTTGAACGCTTCACGCTTGTCCATATGCCTTGTCTCCTCGTGGCAAGTATAGCAAATTCCATGGGCCAGAACGGAAAAATGCATCTGTACCTTTCCTGCCGCTTTCGGGTAGAGTCAAAGCGTTATGTATCGGTATACCTTGCTCGCCAGCGATAAGGCGTTTACAGACCAGTATCAGGCATGGAAGAAAGGGAGCATTTTCTCTGTGGCCATGGATTTCGAGGGTGAGTTCAACCTGCATGTCTATGGGGAACACCTCTGTCTGATCCAGTTGTTTGATGGAAGTGCCTTCTTTCTTGTCGACCCTTTCAAGGTTTCCAAGGAGGCACTCGAGCCTTTCTTCACCGACGGAGGGCTGGAGAAGGTGATGTTCTCCTGCGAAAGCGACGCCGCCTTGATCCGCAAGGTCTATGGCATCCAGTTGGAACGTGTCTGGGATGTGCGGGTGCAGGCGCTGGCCCTTGGATACACAGGCAACCTGAGCGGACTGATGGATCTGTACGGTCTGGAGCATGCTCGGGAGAACAAGAAGAAAAACCAGATGACCAACTGGATGCGTCGCCCGTTGGACGAGCACCAGGTGCAGTATGCGCTGGGGGATGTGGCGCAGCTTTTGGCGCTGAAGGAAATCCTGCGGGAAAAGGTGTCCGCGCAACATCTCTCCAGGCAGGTGGAGAACCAGATGAAGACCTGCGCCGAGGCCAAGCATCCCGAGCAACCGGGGTGGACGAAGCTTCCCGGCTATAGGTTCATGAGTCCGGTCGAGCAGCACTACGCGAAATATCTTTTTATCGCCAGGGACGATGTCGCGCGCCGGCGCAATGTCCCTGCCTCGAGGATCTTGGACAAACGGGTTCTGACCGACCTCGCCAAGAAATCGGTACGGGATCCCCAAGCCTATGCGAACGTGACGAAGGACCCCGAGGTGCTTGCGTCATTGGAGCGGCAGCTTTCGGAAGCAAGGAAGGCGCACTGACTTCTTACCGTTTGGTTTCGGGATCACGCACAATTCTTTCCCTGACGGCACGGGCCCGGGAGCCCTCGCAGGCCTGCGCCACCAGATGCAGCACCCGGCACACAGGTGTCGGAATCCGGTGCTTCTCTCCAAGGCGGACGACGGTTCCGGTGAAATACTCGTTCTCCGTCTTCCTTCCGGCGACCATGTCCTGGAACATGCTGGTCATGCCGTTCCGGTCCAGGGAGTCGATGGTCTTGATGTTTTCCTCGCACATCGCCTCTGTCAGCTCAACTCCTTCGGCCTTGGCGACGGCGATCACCTCGCCAGAGACGTCACGCACCAGCTGAAGCAAGGAGGATTGCGTGAAATCCCCGTAGCCCGACCAGGTGATGGCGCTGAGGGTGTTGAATGCGGTGTTCAGCATGAATTTCTTCCATTGGGCCTGACGGATGTCGGCAGGCACGGTGTAAGCGATGCCGCTACGCCTGAAGAGGTCCTCGATGGCGAGCACACGTGGGCTCTTCGAGTTGTCCTTTTCCCCGAATACAATCTGCCCTGCGCTGGTGAAATCAATATGGTTGCCGCTGTGCTCGGAGCTCATGCCGACGGCAAAGGCATAGAGTACATGCTCCGCTCCGTACCGCCTTGCGAGGACCTCCTCGCTGTCGGTACCGTTGAGCAGGCTGAGGATTGCCGTATCGGGACCGACTGCTTTGGCAATCTGTTCCTTCGCCTCTGCAAGCTGGAGGTTCTTGGTGGCAAGGATGACCAAGTCCGCAACCCGGAGATGGTCCGGATCGACGTAGTCGAAGTCAACGAGTTTCCCGTTTAGGAACATGCCTTGTGAACGGTAGCGTTCCAGCCGGGAACCTGAAGCGATGACCTGTACGTGTTCCTTTCCGAGCGCGTCATTGATGCTTGCCCCGAAGAGGCAACCGACCGCACCGACACCAATAATGGCGACATTCCTGATTTCCATAGCAACGAGAGTAGCACAAGCCGGTTACTTTTTCGAGTATGGCGTCTCTTCCAGGGGCAATGAGGTGCGGAACTTCCCGTCCCACTTCCAGTAGGCGTGCTGGCAGGCAGGTGCGGTGGGGATGGTGCAGAGCTCTCCGACTCCCTTGGCTCCATAGGCGAAGCCATAGGAGCCGCTTCCATGGACGGTGATGGTGTGGATCGGCGGCACATCAGGTGCCCGGAGCAGTCCAAGCGTGCCGTACTTGACCTGAGGGACCCCTTCCTTGACAGGGAACCGCTCGGTCAGCGCGTAACCGAGACCCATGACGACACCGCCGTCGATTTGTCCATTGCAGGAAAGGGGGTTGATTACCTGTCCCACATCGCAGGCTGCGGTGACGCTTTTCACCTTCCCCGTCTCATCGTCCAAAGTGACCACCTGGGCGGAATAGGAGTAGGCGACATGGCTGACCGGGTGGGGTTTGGACGATCCGAGCGGATCGGTCTTGCCGAAAAATTCCCCGAGGAATTCCTTGCCCTCGAGCTCGTTGAGCTCATGGCTGTCCATCGCCTCCTTCAGCCGTTCGGCGGCACGCCGGGTAGCTTCGCCGCAGAAGACCGTCTGGCGGCTTGCCGTGCTGGTGCCGCAATCGGGGGTGCGTACGGTATCAGGCCTTTCGACGATAATCGGGGCCTCATAGGGCCACAGCGTCTCTCGGACAATCTGGGTGGCGACGGTCGCGACTCCCTGTCCCATGCAGGCCGCCGAGGTCCTGATGTGGACCACCCCGCCTTCCACTCCGAGAATCGTGCGCCCCCAATCAGGAACGCCGACCCCAAGCCCGCTGTTCTTCAGGGCGCAGGCGATGCCGGTGTACTTGTTGGCGTAGTAAGCGCCTTTTACCGCCTCCAGGCACTCAAGCACGGCGGTATCCGGGCCGGCAATCTGCCCGTTGGGCATGGTGTCTCCGGGTTTCAGGGCGTTTTGCACCCGGAAGACGAAGGGGTCGATGCCGCACTCACGCGCCAGCAGGTTGATCGCGCTCTCGACGGCGAAGCAGCTTTGGGTGACACCGAAGCCGCGAAAGGCTCCCGCAGGCACGTTGTTGGTGTAGACCGCCTTGCCGATGATATCGATGTCTTGGTAGTTGTAGGGGCCCGCGGCATGGGTGCAGGCCCTCTGCAGGACAGGCCCGCCAAGGGAGGCGTAGGCGCCGGTGTTGGCGATGATCCTCACCTTGCAGGCCTTGAGGAACCCATCCCTGTCGCAACCGATGGTCAAGTCGATGTCCATCGGGTGCTGCTTCGGATGGATGTTGATGCTCTCCTGCCGGGTCAGCTTGACCTTGACCGGCATCTTGCATTTCCAAGCCGCGAGCGCAGCGTGGTGCTGGACGCTCATGTCCTCCTTGCCGCCGAAGCCGCCACCCACCAGCAATGAGTGGCAGTGGACCTTTTCCGGCGGCAGGCGGAGCATACGGCTGATCTCCCTCTGCTCGTCGTAGACGCTCTGTCCGGCGGTGAATACCTTCACGCCATCACCTTCAGGCAGGGCGACGGCGCACTCCGGCTCCATGAAGGCGTGCTCGGTGTATGGGGTGTGGAACACTTGGTGCACCACATGGGCGCAGTCCTTCAGCTTTCCTTCCGCGTCCCCGCGTTTGATGATTTCGGTATCCAGCAGGTTTCCACCCTCATGGACGAGCGGGGCTCCTTCCCGGAGCGCCTCTTCGGGGGTGTAGACTCCCGGAAGGACCTCGTATTCCACCTGGATCAGGTCGAGGATCTCCTTGAGCGATTCCTGTCTGCGGCTGACTGCCAGCGCGACGGCGTCACCGATATAACGGGTGGTTCCTCCCACGGGAATCATGACCGGCCAGTCGTGGACCAAGTGCCCCAGCATGTTCTCCGGAACGTCGCCGGCCGTCAGCACCGTGACGCAGTCCGGATGGGCAAGCGCCTTGGAAACATCGATGCTCAGCACTCTTGCCCGAGGATAGAGGCTGCGCAATGCCTTCCCGTAGGCCATGCCGGGCAGGTGCAGGTCGTCGGGGTACTGTCCAGTGCCAAGCACTTTTTCTTTGGCGTCGACGCGGAGCATGTTCCCGCCCACACCGGGAAGATGCACCTTCTCAGGCACCTGGATGTGCTCGCGGAAATAGGTCGCGCTCATCAGGATCGCGTCCTCGATCTTCTGATATCCGGTGCAACGGCAGATGTTGCCCCTGATCGCCTTCTTGATCATCTCCCGGCTGGGATTCAAGTTTTGGTCAAGCAGGCTTTTGGCGCAGAGCACCATGCCGGGTATGCAAAAACCGCACTGTACGGCCCCACTGGCCGCAAAGCAGTAGGCGTAGACTTCCTTCTCCTTTTCCGAAAGGCCCTCGATGGTGGTGATCCGTTTGCCCTCCAGCCGAGACAACGAGAAGACGCAGGCCTTTGCCGGCTTTCCGTCTATCAATACTGTGCACGCACCACAAGCGCCTTCGCTGCAACCGTCTTTCGCTCCGGTCAGCAGCAGGTGATCCCGTAGGAACGGCAATAACTTCATATCCGGTCCCTCGTAGGAGACCGGCTTACCGTTGATGATACAGGTCATGCCAACATTGTCCATTGTCCATTTTCGACTGTCAAGGAGATATCATGGACTTGCCGTGGGGAAGGGAAGAGAGAGGGCTGCTTATTCCTTGGCAAGGTCCAGAGTGATGGTCTTGTGGGCCACCTCGAGGTGGGTGTAGGAGACGCCGGCGGCGTCGAACATCCGTTTCGAGGCTCTGGTGGAATCAGAGTCCTTGTATTTGTCCGAAAGATAGACGACTCGGGAAATTCCTGCCTGGATGACCGCCTTGGCGCACTCGTTGCAGGGGAAGAGGTCCACATACAACGTGCAACCCTTTAGGTTTCCGTTGGCGTTCAGGATGGCGTTCAGTTCTGCGTGGCAGACGTAGGGATATTTGGTATCCATCCAGTCACCTTCGCGTCCCCAGGGGATGGCGTCGTCGCTGCAGCCACGGGGAAATCCGTTGTATCCCACGCCGACGATCCTCTTGTCCTGGTTGACGATGCAGGCACCTACCTGCGTGTGGGGGTCCTTGCTGCGCAGGGAGCTCAGGACAGCGATGCCCATGAAATACTCGTCCCACGACAGATAATCGGTTCGTTTGTCACTCATGATGTGCCTCCAAGAAGGACAGTATAGCATCAACCAGCTCGGTATGGAGAGCCCGATACAGGGGCAGGCAGTGATAGGTGTGCCAGTACCCCCATGGCAGGTGGGTCATCAGCATCTCCTTCTCCTTCGAGCCGATCTCGTTCTGGATGATGGAGAGGTTCTTCGAGCTGACGGTCCGGTCCCGTTTGTCCTGGATCGAGAGGACCGGGATGGTGATCCGTTTCAGGTCTGCGCGTACCTTTGGCATGTGGAAGACCGTGCTGAGCGCCTGCTTGAAGAAGGTTCCGTCATAGCCGGTCCAGGTTTCATGTCCATCCGAATTGTGCCTGGCAGGCCTACGGGACTGCAGGTGGGCGAACGGAGTGTGGGGTGTGATGAGGCTGAGCGGGCGGGCGATGAACAGCAGGGGCTGGCTGATGGCTCGGTCCTTGAGCGAGTTGCAGACGACCGGGGCGCTGATGGTGACCAGAAGGTCAGGACTCAAGGGTGTGCCGCTTGTTTCCTCGGCCAGTTGCAGCCCCATCATTCCTCCCAGCGAATGGCCGATGTAGACCACATGCTTGTACCGGGAGCGTACCTGGAGATATTGGTCCTTCAGGGACTGGTACCACTGGGGGTAACAGCTGTGCTCGTAGTCCTCGATTGATGTGCCGAAGCCGGCAATCAGCGGGGCGTAGATGTCATAGCCCGCCGCCTGAAAGTCGGGAATCCACTGTTCCCAGCACTGGGGACTGTGGTTCAGTCCATGGACAAGAAAGAGGGCGGTATCGCTACCCTGTCTGATTTCCACCGGCAGGCATGAGGGATCAAAGACTTCTTCCAGATTGGCCGGAGGAAGAGGACCCGTATAGGGATCCTTCCATCCAGGCAACGCGCAGGCCCACCAGAAGAAAATGGCAAGCAGGACAAGGATGATGATCAGCCAAGAGGCAG
>CAJMOS010000007.1 GCA_905215015.1 uncultured bacterium
GTACATGGTTTCTTCGGATTGCGGAATCTTGCTAAACTGGTCGTGTGTCAGGATTCAGCCCGTGGCCGAAGCAGAACGTATGCTCCTGTCTCGCCCGATAGCCAAAAAACGGAGGAATCCGCACGACGCCCCAGCGGTCGACCGGAACCAGGTTTCCTCTTCTCACGAACCATCCCGCAGGGACTTGGCGCGGCATCGCGTAGGGCAGACAGCCTGTAGGGCATCGCTTTCCGCGGATCAGGTCCGCCAACAGCTGGTTGTCGTACCTATGGGTGAAGGTGGTCAGGATGGCATCCACTTGCTCTTTCCAGCTCTCCGTCTCCAGGGCGCTCTCGCACGCAAGGACCACCAAGGTATGGTTCCAGATCGGGAAGGAACCGACCTCCCAGGGGAGCACTTCGTCCCATTTGCCTGGTTTCCTCTGGACGAGCACCACCAGAAGAGCGTCTTTCCTCTCGCGCTCGCCCCTCTTCCAGACCTTTCCTCCAAGCAACGAGGCAAGACGACGCCCTTCAGGTCCGAAGACCACCACGTCTCCGCCCCATGGAAGCAGCTCGTTCCGGTTCTGCAGCAGGCAATAGGCATCCTGGTAGGGTTTCCCTTCTCCGCCCTCGCTGGATTCCTCGGGCTGAGGAACCGACAGGCAAAGCTGCCGGCTGGCCTGTCCGTTGACCAGTCCCCGCCCTGCGGCGAAGGGGCGGACAAAGCCGCCTAGCAGGATCGCATGGAGGGTCCGCTGGTCGACCTGGTAGGCAATGCGGTGGAAGCCGAGGGGAAAGCCGGTCAGGGTGCAGTTGTTCTGGGGAGCAAGCATCCGGGAAAGCAGGCAGGGATCCTCGGGCCGGCTGGAAAGGAAGGAAAGGTCTCCTCGCAGCCTCTGGGGGGCAGATAGTCTGATCTCAGGGTCGAAGGTGGCGCACAGCTGGGTGACGTTCATGGCCCAAAGTGTAAAGCCTTGCCTTCCCCATTGAAAAGCCTTACTTTTAAGGAATGAATGTGCTCTTTGTCGGCGAGATTGTCGGGAAACCCGGCATTACCTGCGCCAAGAAAATCAGGGATCTGCGCGAGAGATACCACGTGGATTTCGTCATCGCCAACGCCGAAGGGTCGACTGGCGGTTTTGGTTTGGGCAAGGCCCACGCGATCCAGCTGCACAAGCTCGGCATCGACGTGCTGACCGGAGGCGAGAAGATCTACTTCAAGCTTGACATGGTCGACTTCCTGAGCAAGAACAACTGGATCCTTCGTCCGGCGAACTACCCGATGGGGAATCCGGGGCGGGGCGTGCGCGTCTTTCCGGTCAGAGACAAGAACCTGGTCGTGATCAACCTGCTCGGCACCAGCAGTTTCAACCGGGTCCACCTGAACAACCCCTTCACTCTGGTGCAGTCCACCGTGGAGAAGATGCGAAGCGAGGTGAAGGACCCGGTCTTCCTGGTCCAGTTCCACGCCTCGACCACTGCCGAAAAACAGACGATGGGGTTCATGCTGGACGGCAAGGTGAGCGCGGTGATCGGCACCCACACCAAGGTGATGAGCGCCGACGCGAAAATCCTGCCTGGCGGCACCGCCTACATCACCGATAACGGACGGTGCGGCTCGCAGATGAGCATCGGCGGGTTCGCCAACGACGTGGAGCTGCGCAAGATCCTGACCAGCATCCCGGAACGCTCCCGCGAGAACTGGAACCAGCTGGAGCTGCAGGCGGTCCTTGTCCAGATTGGAGAGGACGGCAAGGCTACCGGCATCGAACCGGTCCGGGTTCCTGTCGAAGATCCCGGAGTTCCGGAAGGAGAAGAATAAGATGTACGAGCAGGCCATCGTCAAAGAGGTGATTTCCGAGGATCTGGTAAAAGTCGGCTGCGCCACCAACGCCTGCACCGGCTGCAAGAGCGCCGCCTTCTGCAACACCAAGGGACGCGAGTTCGAGGCGGCCAACGACAAGCACTTCCTTCTGGAGAACGGCATGGTGGTCAGCCTCTATCTTCCCCCTGCCCGCACCATCGCCAGCACGCTGATCACGCTGATGGTCCCCCTGCTCTGCTTCCCGCTCTTCTATGTTCTCTGCGCTCCTTTGGGAGAGAAGGGCGCCACCCTGATGGGATTTCTGGGAGTGGCTGTCGGTTTCGTCCTGGTCGCCCTCTATTTCCGCCACCAAAGGCACCGCTATCTGCCTTCGGTAGCCAGCATCATCGGATGAGATACCCCTTCCTGCTTCTGGCGTCCCTGATCCTGCTCTCCTGTACTTCTCGTCCGCCAGAAGATCCGCAGTCCGCCGAACCCGAACTTCCTACGATGGTTCTGGAGAAAGCCTCGTATCGCTTCTCCGCCCAGAACATCGAGCCGATCCTGGTACAGGCTGCGAGGATTACCATCGACGACAAGCAACACCTGGCGGTTCTGGAAGGCGCCACCTTCACCCAGCAGGGAGAGGGGGGCATCCAGGGAAGCGGCGACAGGGTGGCCATCAACACGCAGAACAACGACGTCACCCTTGCGGGAAACGTCCATATCGCCCAGCCTTCCGGCGGTTTTGCCATTTCCGCGGAGGAGATTTCATGGAATAATGGGGAGCAGGTCCTTTCCAGCGCGCCAGATGGCACGGTAGAGGTGACGTTTGACGGGGGCGGCACCATCACTGGCAGTGGCTTCCGCGGGAATCTGGCGCAGGACTTCTATGAGTTCGCGAGAATCGACCGGGGGGAGGTGCAGAAATGACCAGACACGCGCTTGTCGCCACATTGCTCCTGCTTGCGGCCCCTTCCCTCTTTTCCGCCCCGATTACCTTCTCTGGCGGCTACACCCGCATGCAGATGGCTGAAGGGGCCCGGCAGATTGTCCTCTCCGGAGGTGCCGATGTAAGCGCAGACAACCTCCAGCTCCACGCCGACACCATCTCCCTTCGCGGGGACGACTACGGACAAGTCACCTGCTCGGGCAACGTAACCGTCACCGACGACTCCCAAGGACTGACCGTCACCAGCCCCGCCATCGCCTATGACCGTAGCCAGAAGCGGATCACCATCCACAGCTGGGTGGAGATCACCGACACGCAGAACAAGGTGGGCGCCTCGGCCGGAAACCTGCTCTTCGACATGGAGGAAGGCACCATGGAACTGGAAAGCCACGTCCGGCTGGTCCGCGCCACCGAGCGTGGAACGATGGTGTGCAGGGCGGACCGGGCGCTCTTCGACCGGGACGGACACACGCTCAGCCTGAGTGGCACCGCCACCGTCCAATGGAACGGGGACACCTACCAGGCCCACGCCATCACCGTCAACCTGGATACCGAGGAAATCACGATGGACGGCTCCATCAAAGGAACAGTCCATGGATGAAGTGAAGACGCTCTCCCTGAACCATCTGGCCAAGCGCTATGGAAAGCGCTGGGTCGTCAAGGACATCTCGTTTGCCATGCAGTCGGGCGAGGTTGTCGGACTGCTGGGGCCCAACGGGGCCGGCAAGACCACCACCTTCTACATGGTGGTCGGCTTCATCAAGGCGGACAAGGGACAGATTCTGCTGGCGGACCATGACATCTCTCATCTCGCCATGTACCAAAGGGCCAAGCTGGGGCTTTCCTACCTGCCTCAGGAACCCTCGATCTTCCGGAAGCTCAGCGTGCGGGACAACCTGCGTCTCGTCGTCGAGACCCGCAAGGATCTGGACGCCCGGGGACGGAAGCAACGGGTGGACGAGCTGCTTGAGGAGTTTGGAATCGCGCACCTTGCCAATCAAAAGGGGTATACCCTCTCCGGTGGCGAGCGGCGCCGTACCGAAATCGCCCGCGCGTTGGGAACCAATCCCTCGTTCCTCCTACTGGACGAACCCTTCGCCGGCATCGACCCCAAGGCGGTCTTCGAGATCAAACAGCTGGTCAGGCAGCTGGCAGGCAAGGGAATCGGCGTGCTGGTGACCGACCACAACGTCCGCGACACCCTCGCCATCACCGACCGTTCCTATCTGATCAACGACGGCACCATCCTGGTCAGCGGCGCCAAGGGCGACCTGCTTTCCAACCAGACGGCCAGAGACATCTACTTCGGCGACGATTTCGAGGAGGAATGACCATGGCCACCTCGATGGTACTGGAGACTTCGCTCCAGCAGAAGCTCAGCGCGCAAATGATCCAGAACCTGCAACTCGCCGCGATGCCGCTGGCCGAGCTGCAGCAGAAGGTATCGGACGCCATCCTCACCAACCCGGTATTGGAAATGCACACCCAAAGCGAGGGTTCCGACCTTTGCGGAAGCGACGACTCGGCCTATGACAAGGACGAGAGCGACAGGCTGGACGACCCCGCCAGCTGGGAGCAGTACGACCATGCCCAGCCCAGTGGTTACGACGAGGAGGCGAGCGACCGCGCCATGGCCGCCTTGGAGAACAGCCCTGGCTCCGGCGAAAGCCTCGAGGACCACCTGCTTGCCCAGTTGCGGCTGGAGAACCTCGATGAGCGCCAGATGCAGGCTGGGGAGCTGCTGGTCAGCAACCTTGACGGCAACGGGTTCTGGAGCCGGAATCCCGACGAGATCCTGCCCCCCTACCTCGCTCCGGTGAAGGAGAAGCTGCTCCCGGTCCTGCAGGGTCTGGACCCGGTCGGCTGCTTCGTCCCCTCCTGGAGGGAGAGCCTGGTTGTGCAGGGCAAGGACCACAACCTGAAGCCAGAGGAGGTCGGGCTTTTGGACAAGCTGGTCCATAGCGACAGCGCCTTGCAACTGATGGCGTCGGGCAAGGTGGAGACCGCCGCCAGCCAGCTCGACTGCGACAAAGGGGACCTTGCTGCGATCTTCGAGTTCATGAAAACGCTGACCCTCTATCCGGGGCGCAGCTACTCGCAAGAGTTCTCCGACGCGATCACGCCGGACCTCAGCGTCCACGCCAAGGACGGCAGCCTGCTGCTTGATGTCAATGACGAGGCGATTCCTACCCTGACTCTCGATTCCCAGTACCTGGAGCTGGAAAAGACCACCAAGGACCAGAAGACCAAGAGCTATCTCTCCGGACAAATCCGAGAGGCGAAGAACCTGATTTCGCAAATCGATTTCCGCCACACCAACCTGGAGCGGATGGGCAGACGTCTCTGTTCCCTGCAACAAGAGTTCTTCTTCAAGGGAACCAAATACCTGAAACCACTGAGCCAGAAACAGCTCGCCGAAGACATGGAGGTGAGCGAGGGGACGGTCAGCCGTCTGGTGGCAAACAAATATATCGAGACCGACTGGGGCATCCTTCCGCTGAAGAGCCTGTTTGTCAGCGGGGTCGATGGCGAAAGCAAGAACAGCGTCCAGGAGATGATCCGGGAAATTCTCCAGAACGCGACGGGAAAGAAAAAACTTTCCGACCAGAAGATCAGCGACCTTCTGGCCGGAAAAGGTGTCAAGGTAGCCCGTCGCACGGTGGCGAAGTACCGAGCCCAGATGGGGCTCGATTCCTCGTTCGAGCGTTAATGCTCCTTGACCTTCTCTTTTTCCTTTCGGGCGGTATTCTCGATCTTGTCGGCAATCAGCTCGATCCCCTCGTAGAGCTCGATGCAGTCCTGGCTGACCATCTTCACGCTGCCCCATTTGAAATGGAGTTTCGCGTCGATATGGTATCCTTGTCCCAGCGTATTGCGGGTCATGACGATATCCAGGTCCTGCAGATAGGTCTCCGCGAAGGAAAGCTTTTTCAGTTTCTTGTCGAGAAAAGCCTTGGTCTCATCACTTGGATTGTAGTGAACGCCTCTTGCGTTGATTTGCATACGCGCCTCCTCCATCGTTTCGTATGATTGCTGTTTCCAGTATACATGCGATTTGGGGAATCGGCGAGAAAAATGGCAGGTCCAGGCGCATTGACACGCATCACGGAAAGCGAAACACTGAATGTATGATGGATCTGACCCAAGATTTGCTTTTCTCCCTTTCCAGTTCCCTACCCGTCTCGGGAGAGCCTTGCTCGCTCTGCAAGAAGGCGGTCGGCGGGGAGCCGTGCGACGACGCCGGCTCCTGCGGAAAGTATCTTCTCTGGCTGGAGAGGCGGCGCACCCAGATCCACCGGATCGCCAAAGCGACCGACCGCAACACGATCAGCATCTGCCATACCTGCCCTGTCTGCGGGGTCTGCCCTGTTTCTTTCGAGGAGAGCCTCTCCTTCTGTCCTATCAAGCGCCAGGCGGTGTGGTACATGTTCCAAAAGAAACGGCGTTCCTTGTAACCTTTGCAAAGTTATAGTAGTTTTTTGTGTAGCGTTTCCCCCGACTTTATGGTAGGGTGAAGCCAAGGTATACCTATGTCCGATTTTACCGTACTTGATCTTCTTGACCTGGACCTGAAGGAGCACAACCACCTCGACCTGCACTGCATCGCAGGCCGGAGCGGATTGTCGCGCAGGATCACCAACAGCAAGATTTCCCGTCCCGGCCTTCCTTTGACTGGTTTCTTCGAGGAGTTCGCCGCCGAAAGCATCCAGGTCTTCGGCCATGGAGAACAGAAATACATGGACAAGCTGGACCGTGAGAAGAGGACCGATACCTACGCCCAACTGTTCGACCACCACGTCCCCTGCTGCATCTTCTGTGACGGCGGACAGCCGACCGGACCGTTCCTACGGCTGGCTGAAGAGACCAGCACCCCGGTCCTGGTCACTCCGCTCCTCAGCGCCGACTTCGCCCGCCGCTTGTACGGGTCTTTGGGAGAGGTCTTCGCCCCCACCATGACCATCCATGCCGTCCTTGTCGAGGTCTTTGGCATCGGCGTGCTGATTACCGGCGAGAGCGGAGTAGGCAAGAGCGAGACCGCGCTCGAGCTGATCGAGCGGGGCCACCGCCTGATCAGTGACGACACGGTACGGATGAAGAACATCGGAGACTCCTACCTGATTGGAATGGGAGAAAACCCTACCCTCGCCCATCACATGGAAATCCGGGGAATCGGCATCATCAACATCTCCACCCTCTTTGGCGTCGGCGCCATCAGGGACAAGAAGCAAATCCAGCTCTCCGTCCATCTGGAAGAATGGGACTCGACGAAGAACTACGACCGGGTCGGCGAGGAAGAACAAACCGACACCTTCTTGGGCATTTCCGTTCCCAAGCTCCTCATCCCCGTAAAGCCAGGAAGGAACATCCCGGTGCTGATCGAGACGGCGGCACGCAACGAGCGGCTGAAGAAACTCGGCTACTACAGTGCCAAGGAGTTCGACCAGAGCGTCCTCAAGTGGCTGGAAAGCGAGACCGCGCGGAATGTCTATTACCATTCCACGAACGAGGAGCAGAACTGATGGTGGAGCGTACATTGACCATTACCAACCGGGCGGGAATCCACGCAAGACCGGCGGCGGCCATCGTCAAGACGGCCGGACGGTTCAAGAGCAAACTGACCTTCATCAAGGACACGATGATTGTCGATGGGAAGTCGATCATGGGAATCATCACGCTTGGCGCCCCCTACGGCACCAAGTTGACTATGCGGACAGAGGGACCCGACGAAGAGGCCCTGGCAGACGCGATCCAGAGCCTTTTCGAGCACCATTTCGAGGAGTAAGCCATGAAAACAGTCACCGACAGGCAAAAGGCAATCGCTACCTACATCGCCACCTTCATCAAGGAGAAGAAATACTCCCCTTCGGTGCGCGACATCGCCAGCGAGTTCGGATTCTCCGTCAAGGCTGGACACGACCATCTGAAAGCGCTGGAACGCAAGGGCATCATCCGCATGACTCCGGGCGTTTCCCGCTCGATCGAGCTGATCGACGACCAGTTCTCCCCCCAGGCCGAGACAATCCAGGTGCCTTTGGTCGGTACCATCGCCGCCGGCAAGCCGTTGCTCAGCGAAGAGAACATCGAGTACAACCTGGATGTCCCCGCCACCATGCTGCACGGAGGCAAGCATACCTACTTCGCCCTGCATGTCCGCGGCGAAAGCATGATCGAGGCCGGCATCAACGACGGAGATGTCGTCATCCTCGAGCAGTGCGAGAGTGCCGAGCGTGGCCAGATTGTCGCGGCCAGCGTGGATGATGACGGAATCACCCTCAAACGCTTCTACCCGATGCAAGACTACATCGAGCTGAGGCCATGCAACAACTCGATGGGACCGATCCGGACCCGAGACTGCCGCATCCACGGCAAACTGGTGCTGCTGGTCAGGTCCTACTGATGGTGGCTCCCGTCTACCTCCTGCTCGGTCCCGAGACGGGCGAGAAGCAGGAACGGATCAAGGCGATCCGGAACCAGATCACCCAGGAGAACGGATCCGCCCCCGAGCTCCACCATTACTACCCCACCGACGATGGCTGGGAAGGACAGTTGTACCAGAACCTGACCACGGTAGGCTTCTTTGCCAGCTGGCAGCTGGTCATCCTCAGCCAGGTCGAGCTGCTCGGCGCGAAAGAGAGCAAGCAGCTGGCAGACTTTCTCAAGCCGCTACTCGCCCCAAAACCCGCGCCCTATCAGGCAACCTTGATTCTGGTCAGCGACGCAACCTACCTGCGGGAAGGGAAGATTCTCCAGACCACCATTCCCAAAGACCTGACGGCCACTTTTTACGAGATGTTCGATGACCGTAAGGAGGAATGGATCAGAAGCTATTTCCACCGGCATGGCCTTTCCATCACCCCGGACGGCATCAGCACCATTCTGGACATGGTGGAGAACAATACCACCGAACTGAAGATCGCCGCCAACCAGCTGATCCTTTTCTGGCAGCTTGAGAAGCGGTCGGCGCCGGTGGACGGCGAGGCAATCGAAACCTATATGGCCAACACCAAGGAGGAGGATGCCTTCACCCTCTTTCCCGCAATCATGGAGCGGGACCTGAAGGGATCGATCCGGATCCTGCAGCAGATTTTCGCGCTGGGGGACAGCAGGACCAGCTTCAACCTCTACTCCCAACTGCTCTACCAGTTCCGGAAACTGCTTTCCATCGAGGAAATCTACCAACAGACGCATAGCGAGAACGAGGCCTTTCTGAAGGCACAGGTATTTGGCAAAAATGCCGCGGTTTTTACTCCGAAGGACAAGGGAACTTTCCGCAAGGCGCTGGCAAGCTACTCGTTGGACCAAGCCCGTCAGGCCCTTTCCTGCATGGAGGATGCCGACATCCCGCTCAAAGGCGCAGGGGACATGAGCATGACGGTCTGGGAGCAGTTGCTTGCCACCATCATCCTCCATAACGGGAAGAAGGTCGCAAGCCCCATCTTCGTCACATCCGCATCGATGGAATGAATCTCCCCGAGGGTTCCCCTACAGCTTCAGTGTCCGGAGGATCCTCTCGGCAACCGCCTTGGGGACCTTTCCTTTGGAGGCCAAGTCCTCAGGACTCTGATGCATCAGCTCGTCCAGGCTCCCGAAGGTCTTCATCAACCGCTGGCTGCGGGCCGGACCCACCCCGTCGATCGATTCCAGCACCTTGAAGGTGGCATCCACCGCCCGCTGGTTCTGGTTTGCCATCGTGGCAAAACGGTGGCACTCATCGCGCACCGCGATCAGGACACGCAGTCCCTCGTCGCTCGGGTCGAGCAAAAGCGGAGGCCGGTCATGGTCGAAGACAATTTCCTCCATGTCCTTGGCAAGGCCGACAATCGGCACGTCGGTCAGCCCCAGGCTGTCCAGGATTTCCCTGACCGCCATCACCTGCCCCTTTCCTCCGTCGATCAGGATCAGTCCCGGGTGTTCCAGATTCTCGTTGACCACCCGGGTATAGCGCCTGGCAGTAGCCTCGCGCATGCTTTCGAAATCATCGATCTTCCCGCCCAACCCCTTGATATTGAAGCGGCGATAGCCTTCCCGGTTGGGGTTCCCGTCCCGGAAGCTGATCATGCTGGCGACGGTGTACTTGCCCGAAAGCTGGGCGATGTCGTAGCCCTCGATCAGGGTAGGCACCGTGGGCAGGTCGAGCTCCTTCTGCAGCAATTCCAGCGCTTTGGTGTTGTCCCTGCTCTTCAAGCGGCGCTCGACGTCGCTGCGGGCGTTTTCCACCGCCATGCGGAGAATCCGGTAGTGCTTGCCATCGGTGGGCACCGTCACCTCCAGATCCCCGCCAAACTGCTTCTTGAAGAATTCACTAATCAGCGGGACGTCAATCTCGTGGGAAACATACAGGTACCGGGGCAGCTTCTTGCCGTCCGAGTAGTAGCGGACCAGGAAGTCCATCAGCGTCTCCGTCTCATCGTCGAAGGTCTCGGCCCGGTAGAGGGCGCGGCCGATCAGCCGGCCATCCCTCATCTGCATGATGCTGACCGTGCACAGCGGGGAGCGCATCTCGATGGCGGCATAGTCCCGAGCCTCGCTCGAGAAATCCTGCACTTCCTGCTCCTTGCCCACCGTCTCCAAGGCGACCAGCATGTCCCGTTTTTTGGCCGCCTCCTCGAACTTGAAAGCCTTGGCGTCGGCCTCCATCTCGTTTCTCAGTTTCTGCTTGAGACTCTGGTCGTCGCCGGCGAGGAAGCGCTCCACCTCGTCGATGTAGGAGCGGTACTGGCCTTTGGTGATGAGTCCGGCACAGGGGCCGCCACAGAGTCCGAGATGGTAGTAGAGGCAGGGGCGGACCTGCTTCTTCAGCGGGGTACCGCAACGCCGCAGAGGAAAGATTTTCTGGATCAGGTCGAGGAACGTGTCCAGCTTGCCAGCGTCCGGATACGGCCCGAAGTACTTCGATCCGTCGTTGACCAGACGGCGCGTCTTGAAGACCTTGGGGAAGTCCTCGTGGGTAATCCGGATGACCGGGTAGCTCTTGCCGTCCTTCAGGTCGATGTTGTAGTGGGGGTTGTACTTCTTGATCAGGTTGTTCTCCAGCACGAGCGCCTCGTACTCGTTGCCGGTGATGATATGGTCTATATGCCGGATCTTGGCCACCAATGCGGCGGTCTTTGGAGGACGGTTCGCGAGAAAATAGCTGGTCACCCTGCGATGCAGGTCCTTCGCCTTTCCGACGTAGATCACCGTTCCCTTGCCATCCCTCATCAGGTAGACGCCGCTGTTGTGGGGAAGCGCGTGGGCCTGTTGCTTCGGCGTAAGGCTGTCCTCATGCACCGAAAGTCCCAGGTTCTCCACATCCCCGTTGTAGCCCTTTCCCATACTGTCCATACTACCCACCCGACCTTGCCTCGGCAACAACCAACGTCCTATCATAGGCCTATGGACGACGTCGTGCGGCAATGGAACAGCCGCTACCATCTTTCCTTCCAGGAGAGATTGCAGCTCGAGCAGATGGAGGAGGACCTGGCCCAGTGGGGGATGGGGTCGCTGGCTGACCATGTCGACCTCTCGCAGGTGGACAAGGCAAGCAGCGGACAGCGGGGCAAGCTGTTGCTCGAACAGGCCAGACGCTTCGTCGATGACGAGCGAAAGCGCCCTACCGACTACTCCACCTTCCACAGCCCACGGCTCCTGGACCGGAAACCGAAGGCTGTCTTCACCGCCCCTGAGACCTTCATGGGCCGGTGTCCGTGTCCGGCTGATGGCGAGCAGACCCGCTGTTGCAACCTGAAGACGCTGGACGCCGTCGAGCAGTGTTCTTTCGGCTGCGCCTACTGCGCCGTCCAGACCTTCTACGGAAAGAACGAAATCAGGATTGTCGGCAACCTCAAGGAGCGGCTGGAAACCCTTGAGCTCGCCCCTGGCACCTGGCATATCGGCACCGGTCAATCCAGCGACAGCCTGCTCTGGGGCAATGATTTTGGAACCTTGGACGCGCTGAAGGTCCTTGCCAGGCGCTATCCCGACCTGATCATCGAACTGAAGACCAAGAGCGCCAGGACCGATTGGGTCAGCGACGACTGGCCGAAGAACATCGTCGCCACCTGGAGCCTGAACGCCCCGCTGATTGTCGAGAAGGAAGAGTTGCTCACCGCCAGCCTCGAGGCGCGGCTGGACGCCGCGCGCGTTGTGGCGGACCATCACATCCCGGTCGGTTTCCACCTCCATCCGATGGTCTATTTCCAAGGGTGGGAGCAGGCCTACCAGGAAGTGGTTGGACGGATTATGGCCCGGTTCCGGCCAGAAGAAGTGATGATGGTATCCATGGGGACGCTGACCTTCACCAAGAGCGTGATCAAGGCGTTGCGCAAGGGTGGACGTCCCTCCAGGATTCTGGATATGGAACTGGTTCCCTTCGCGGGGAAATACTCCTACCCGCTCGAGACCAAGCAGCGGCTCTTCAAGAATGCCTACCATGCCTTCGCGCGGGAATGGAAGGAACCGAATGACAGGCATCCCTTCTTCTACCTCTGCTTCGAGGATCCGAAGCTGTGGAAGCCTGTGCTGGGATACGAATACGCCTCAAACGCCGAGTTCGAGGAAGCTATGCGGCGGCATTACCTCCAGACGGTCCGGCGTTTCCGTCAAAGGTAGGGCGACGGGACCTCTTCCTCGAGTGATTTCTTGCGGGCCAGATACTGGCTGGTGGGTATTTCCAACGTCATGCTGACCGGATGGACACCATCGACCCCTTCGAACATGGAGCCGACGCCCATGCTCTCGCCGACGCTGTCAAAGAGCATGCGGGCCACATTGGCCTTGGCCGCTTTGGCCAGGAGGCTCTCGAACATCAGCCGGAAAAGGCCCAGACCACGCCACTGGGCAGCCACTCCATAGTAGATGACATGCCAGACGCCGGTCCCCTTCCGGTAGACCAGCATTCCCACCAAGGTGTTGTCCGGCGCCAGCAACGAGACAAACGAGGCGTCCCGGAACGAGGAAAGCGGACCGTAGCCGTCCCTGCCAAGTCCAGCCAGCAACTTCGCGTCATCAGGCTCGGTATCGGAAAAGACGACGGAGAAATCCTCTTGCAACACGTCGGCCATTTCCAGACTGCCCCCATGATCGCCTTCGCGCTTGTGCAATTGCCGGTACCAGGCGGCGACCACCTTCTCCATCTCATGGCGCTTGAAGGAGTGCCACCGTTGCTTCAGGACCGGATCCCGGTCGAGCACGTCCTTGAAGGCGCGAAAGACGCCACGGCCTTGAGACAGCGCCTTTTTCAGTTCCGCGCTGTGGCTACGGGAGGCGAAACGGACCATCAAGTCAAATCCGTCCGAGCTGCTCCACCGGGGAAGGTCGACCGTACTGCCCACGTCTGACGACTCCTCCGAAAAGATGACAATTCCCTCGGAGAGATCCAGTACCGCGGTTTCGTTCTGGTTCTCCATCGCATAGATGATCCGCTCGATCAGTTCACCAGTCAGAGGCGGGATTTGATACGTGGCGTCCATACCCCAATTGTAGGGCCATTCCGCAACCTTGACAATCAAGTTGAAAGCAATGAATATACCAATGGAACGTATTGTAAAATACCACCTCTATAAGGAGAAAAAGCATGAGCATGATGCAGAATGTCGAGGCTGTCATTGACAGCATCGTCGCACGCGAAATCCTTGATTCTCGCGGCAACCCGACCGTCGAGGTCGATGTCTATCTGGAAGATGGAACCATGGGCCGCGCTGCCGTCCCCTCCGGTGCTTCCACCGGTGTGCACGAGGCCTGCGAGCTTCGTGATGGAGACAAGAACCGCTTTGGCGGCAAGGGTGTCACCAAGGCTGTCGACAACGTCAACAATATCATCGCTCCCGAGCTCGAGGGCATGGATGCCTTCGACCAGGTCGGAATCGACCGCGCCATGATCGCTCTGGACGGCACCCCGAACAAGACCAAGCTTGGCGCCAACGCCATCCTCGGTGTCTCCATGGCTGTCGCCCGCGCCGCGGCTTCCTCCCTTGGACTTCCCCTGTACAAGTATCTTGGCGCCTTCCACGCCTGCGTCCTCCCCGTCCCGATGGCCAACATCCTCAACGGTGGCGCCCACAGCGACAACAAGGTCGACTTCCAGGAGTTCATGGTCATGCCGATTGGAGCCAAGACCATGCACGAGGCTGTCCGCATGGTCGCGGAGGTCTTCCACGCGCTGAAGAAGGTCCTTTCTTCCAAGGGATACAACACCGGTGTCGGTGACGAGGGCGGTTTCGCTCCCGACCTCCAGAGCAACGAGGAGGCCATCGAGGTCATCCTCGAGGCTATCAAGAACGCCGGCTACACGGCTGGCTGGGATGGCGACTTCATGATCGCTCTGGATCCCGCCGCCAGCGAGCTGTACGACGAGAAGACTGGCAAGTACTGCCTGAAGTGGACCACCAAGGAGATGAAGACCAGCGACGAGATGGTCGACCTCTGGGAAGAATGGACCAACAAGTACCCGATCATCAGCATCGAGGACGGCATGGCTGAGGATGACTGGGAAGGCTGGAAGAAGCTGACCGACAGAATTGGCGACCACGTCCAGCTGGTCGGCGACGACCTGTTCGTCACCAACGTCGAGCGTCTGAAGATGGGTCTTGAGAAGGGCGTCGCCAACTCCATCCTGATCAAGGTCAACCAGATTGGCACCCTGACCGAGACCTTCGAGGCCATCGACCTTGCCAAGCGCAACGGCTACACCGCTGTCGTCTCCCACCGCTCCGGCGAGACCGAGGACACCACGATTGCCGACCTCGTCGTCGCGCTTGAGACTGGCGAGATCAAGACTGGTTCCATGAGCCGCACCGACCGTGTCTGCAAGTACAACCAGTTGATGAGGATCGAGGAAGAGCTTGGCGACATCGCCCACTACGCTGGTCGCGATGCCTTCCGCCGCCATCCCGGCACCAAGAAGAACTAACCTTCCCGCCTAGGCGACAAAGGGGTGCGAGGAAAGCCGATAGCCGGCTTTTCCGAGCACCCCCTTTTTTTGTCTTCCCGAATCTTGTGATGGATGGTGGAATCCGGTCATGAACAGGCTTTCGGGAAAAGCAACGATTCCTACAGGTCAAGCAGGGTCTTGTCCCCGTGGATGTTCCTCCAGCTGGCCTTGCAGCCGTTGGTCACCTTGTCCACTAACGGCAGGTCAAGCGATGCGGTCAGAAGGTCGGGGTTGACCGAAACCGCGTCCGCGCCAGACTCGTAGGCAGTTACCACCTGGTCGATCGAATGGAATCCGACAGCCAGGATACGGGCATAGCACTCGTCGTCATGGTGGATGATCGAGGAGAGCCGTTGGAGCATGTCGCTGGCGTTGATGCCAGCCTCCTCCATCCGCTGGTATTCGCATAGCAGATAGTCCGCCCCTGCCATGGCGGCAAGCAACCCCTGGATTGGGGTCAGGATGCAGGCGGCGGTCACGTTGACCCCCTCATGGGAAAGTTCCTTGATCGCCTTCATCCCTTCCCGGGTGGCGGGGATGCGGATATAGGTGTCACGCCCCAGCCTGTCACGGATCTTGTCGGTCTCGGCTATGATGCCGGCATAGGTGGTCGAGACCACCTGCACATGGATGGAGCGGGAGCCGATGATGCCACGAAGCTTCTGCAGATGGGAAAAGAAATCCACCGGCCCCTCCTTCTCCATGACGGAAGCGCAGGTGGTGATTCCCGTGACCGGGAAGAGATCGATGGCGTTTTCCACCGATTCGATATGGGCGCTGTTCAACAATAATTCCATGGTTGGTCCCTCTGTACTGCCGTCTAGTATAGCACAGAGGAACCCATCATGGTTTTTTATCGGTGGTCCGAGAAGGCTGCTCGCACTTCGTCAAACAGCTCGGGGATGGCCAGATGCTGGGGACAGGCCTTGGCGCACTTGTGGCAACGGATGCACTCGCTGGGCTTGTGGGCCTGCATGTCGTAGCTCTGCTGGAAGCGGGCGTGCATGGCAGGGAAGAGCGCCTGCTGGTTGTACAGTTCGAAGAATTTGGGAATCTCGATGCCGCGAGGACAGCCGGCGACGCAATAGCGGCAGGACGTACAGCCGATCTTCACTGTCTTCCTCAGGTATTCGCGCACTTGCACGATGCGCTCCATCTCCCCGGCATCCAACGGCTCGAGATGGTTGAAGGTCTCGACATTCTCCTTCACCTGCTGTACCGAATGCATGCCGCTGAGAATCATCTCCACACCCTCAAGCTGGGCGACAAAACGCAGGCCCCAACGGGCGTCCTCTCCCCCGCCTAGCATCGCATGGGCCTCAGGGGGCAGGTTGGCCAACAGGCCGCCTTTCAACGGCTCCATCACCCATACCTTCCGTCCATGGCGGCGGATCGTCTCGTAGCAAAGGCGGGACTGTACCTTCGGATCATCCCAGTCCAGGTAGTTCAGCTGGATCTGGACGAACTCCAGCTCGGGGTGCTCGTCCAGAATCGTGTCCAACACGGCAGCCGAGTCATGAAAGCTCATGCCCAAGTGGTGGATCAGTCCTTTTTCCTGCAGCCCTTTGACAAATCCGAAACCTCCAAGGCGTTTGGTATCCTCATACCTCTGTCCGTTCATCGCATGGAGCAGGTAGTAGTCGAAAAAGCCGGCTTGGGTGCGGGAAAGCTGCTCGTCCCAAATCCTCTGGTAGTCCTCGCTCTTCTGCACGAAGCGGACCGGCATCTTGTCCGCCAGCAGAAAGGAAGAGCGGTCATGGCGCCCTACCAGCACCTTGCCGACGGCTTTCTCGCTGGTCTGCTCGTGGTAAGGATAGGCGGTATCGAAATAGCGATATCCCTGTTCGAGAAAATAATCTGTCATCCGCATGAACTGATCCAGATCTATCTGGTTGTTCTTGCCATCGATGACCGGCAACCGCATGCAACCGAATCCCAGTCGTTTCCACTCTTTCATCGCTCACTCCTTCGTACCAATGCCACAATCTGATGCATCACTTCTTCTTCCGTTGCCTCGGCAATCGTCACAGCGCAGGGTTCGACGACGTCCCCGACATGGACCAGGAGTCCACCCAACACCCGCGCCATTTCCCTCACGTCTTCGCTGAAAGGGCGGTCCTCGTAGCTGACCACCAGATCCGCTCCTCCGGTATCCAGGGCAAGCCGCTCAACAAGCCCGTCCGGCGCATACGAGGAGGAAAGGGAGATGCAGGCCTCCCAATTGAAACGGTCGGCCGCCTCCTTGGCTCCTTTCCTGCAAAGGGCGGTAAAAGCGCCTGCTTCGTAGACAAGCCGCTCCAGCCCTTCGGGGGCATCCACCAGAAGGACTACCCGGTCTCGTAGCAGGTCCTCGGGCCTTCCTGAAGAGGCAAGACCGTAGAGGGAACTGACTCCGAAGCCACAGCAGGCCTCATCGTAGTCGGTCCCCAGTCCGAAAGGCACTCCTCCCAACAGGACCGAAGCAGGATACAGCTGACGCGCTTTCCCATATTGGTCGAGCTGTTCCTTCCAGTGGGGAATCGAGGAAACCTCCAGCGGGAGGTCGTCAAAAGCGAACTCGGGCATCTCCACCGAACCGGCGTGGACGAACAGATGGTGGCAGATTGCCCTGACAAGAAGTGCACTATAGGCATCGGGTCTCATATGGTCCAGCATAGCACCAAAGCTTTCCTCTGTCTTGCTTGCGTGCCCCGCCGCTTTGTCCATACCGAGCTGCCTGTCTCGTCCGGCACCAACGAAGGCTGTATGGACAAAATCAAGTTGCCTAAGAGTACAATTTTCGGTTTCATGGATACCTATTCTTCCTTTGGGTCATGCGCATGCTCCCGCCACAAGACAACATCACGCAAAAGACATGAAACGAAATCCGCCTATGGCTGTCTGGATCTTCCGCCTGTTAGCCCGCACATCAAAAGCCGGAGGAACCCGTTTTTTTGAGTTCCAGACATTTCATGAGTTTTTCTGTTCAGTTCTGAAAGCAACTCGTCACCTAGGTTTCTTGATTTCAGAATAAGGTCCGATGTGTCTCACAATTTACATCAAGAATAATTTCTGATTCTTTTAAGTAAATCTGTGGGCTCGTACGGAAATCCATAGTAAGATGTAGGTATGGCAGTCGATACATACGAATCTCAGTCGCTTTCTGCTGGTCCTGGGCAGGAATATCTTTCTGACGATTGTATCGAGGTGAAGGAGTGACGTGCTGGTCAAACGTCTTGCGTCCAGCAGGGCGACGTCCAAGGTGGCCATCATCTCCGCTAATCCGGATTACCCGCCACAGGTGGTGGATTCCGACTCCGCGTCTATTCTCGGCAAGGTCGTAGGATGGATACACGGAAGCCGGTGTAAGGGAGGGGCCCATGCACATCATCCTTGATTTTTGGGGAGACAGAGGGTCCCATACTATTGACATCTCCCACAGGCCTCTGGCGTTTGCCATGCACACTTGTGGGAGTTCTGCTTTCCGGGGTGGACGATGAAGAAATCCAAGACCATCTCGGAAAGCCGCGGCCAGAAAGTCGAAGACAGGGCAAAGGCGGCAGACTTTCTGCTCCACAACAACCACTATAGGGCAAGCGGCTGTTCCTTGACCTTGCGCGACCATGATGTTTTCTTTCCCAACGCAAGATTTCAGAACATCATGGGCATCTATGAGTCCGACAGAAAACTCGGGACGGGAACCAAGTCCAACCAAATGTCGCTGGCCGACTGGATGCGCAAGTGGATCGGCACGCAAAAAAAAGCGAGAGGTTGTCGAGGCGAGAATCGTGCCAATGCCCGGAACCTGCAAGACGAACCCGCTGTCGAGCATCGTGATGCACGACAACTGAAGGACGAGAAGGAATATTGCTGCTACATGGTCCAAGATCTTGGTTTTCATGGGCAAAAGAAGGACAAGCCGATATGACTTTATTTATTGTTCATTGCATGACAAATACATAATACACTATGCAAATACATACTGAATCCATGGACATTCTCCATTTGAAGGCGGTTCTGGCAAGCTTCCTCACCTATTTGGTCTGGATCCTGCTTACCCCTTCCTGCCTTCACTTGTTCCGCATCCTCCCGCTTCCCGATCCCATGGCGACCTACCTGGGCACAATCGGCAGTTCGATCGCCATGGCGATCGGGGTGCTGCTCAGCGCACGGGTATTGATGCGAAAGCCGTTGCTTGCCTGCGTCAGCAACCAGCCCTGCATCGCCCGGTTCCTGGTTCCTTTTCTCAGCGGTATCGCCTGTTTCACCATGTTCACCCTGCTGCGTATCGCTCTTGCCCCAACCCTCTTCACCTGGCAGGCTCCCCGGGCGGGAACCTATGCCTCCATGCTCCTTCTCGTGCTGGTGATGAATACAATCCAGTGCGCAAGCGAGGAGTTCATGATGCGGATTTTCCCCAGCCACGCCCTGCCTGACAGGCTGGGCAGCAGTCTGCTCTGCACCCTGCTGTTCCTCCTTCCCCATCTAGGCAATGCCGAGCTGAAAGAAGGCAACGCCTTGCTTGTCCTTTCCTCCTACGTCATTTTTGGATTCTGGGGAACGTGGGAAAGCCTTGCCGAGGGTGGGTTTGGATACTCGCTTGGCATCCATATGGCTAACAACCTGGTCGTTTCCCTCCTTGTCGGATACGAGTCAACACCCCTGCGCACCTATCCGCTTTTCATGACTTCGGAGCGAAGCGGCAACCTTGGAGAGCTTTTGACCCTCGTCGCTACCCTCGCCATCACCTCGTTGTTTAGCCGTCACTTTTTGGCCTATACTCTGAACCATCATGGCAAGCAAACAGAAGCAAACGGCAAAACCCAGAGCTAGCAAGAAGTCTGGCAAACGGCACTCCAGCGCCGGCAAGAAGATCCTTTTCTTCCTGTTCGTCCTGGTGGTACTCTGCATCCTCCTCGTCCTGTTCGCCCCGGAGCCAGAACCGGAAGCGACCACTACGGATGCGGCGGACTGGATCCAAGGGCTGGAGCTTCCCGCCCCGGTACCTGGAGAGCAGATCATCACCCATACCGGTTACACCCTTTCCTACAACGAGGAGTACGAGCAGCCTTCCTATGTCGCATACCTGCTGACCAGGGATAAGGTCTACGGGGCCTTGGACCGGGCTGACAACTTCCGCGCCGACCCCGCTGTCACCACCGGCAGCGCCACCCTGGACGACTACCGCTCCAGCGGTTACGACCGCGGCCATCTTTGCCCGGCAGCCGACCAGAAATGGTCGGCCCAAGCCATGGACGACTCATTTTACATGAGCAACATGTCTCCTCAGGTACCCGCTTTCAACCGTGGCATCTGGGGTAGCCTGGAGGCGACGGTGCGTACCTTCGCCAACGACTACGGGGCTGTCTATGTGGTCACCGGCCCTGTACTCACTGACGGTCCTTACAAGACCATTGGCGCCAACAAGGTGGCGGTACCCAAGGAGTACTACAAGGCGATCCTCGCCTATGATGGCAAAGAGAACGCCAAGGCAATCGGATTCCTGCTTCCCAACGAAGGTTCCAAGAAACGGGTGCAGGACTACGCCTGCTCGATCGACGACCTGGAACTGAAGACCGGATTGGACTTCTTTCCCAAGCTGGACGACAACATCGAGATGACTGTCGAGGATTCCTACAGCCTGAAGGATTGGGACTGGAAGGAGTTCAGCGCCAAAGACGAGCCGAAAACGTTGGTTCCCGAGACCAAAACGAGCGACGAGAGGAGCGAAAGCATCAAACAGGTGATCCTGGTCGTGGCCAGCGAGCTGCGCAAACAACTGGCCACCTGGTTCAACACCCTTTGAAACCGAAGGCACTCGGACCGAACAAGAACGCTGCCTTGGAAACTCCAAGGCAGCGACTATCATCGATATCAATTACGCGTTAGCGGGAAATCAGCATCGTCCGAGGATCAAGGTCGACCCCGACAGGCTTCTGCAGGTCCTTGCCATGGGCATGCACGCAGGTCATCACTACCTTGTCGGTCGCGTCGTCGTACTTGAGTCCGATCAGGACATCCACCACAGAGCGGTACGGCTCGATGGTGTTGGGAACACCGTACTTGTCGATTGTCGCGTCGGAGCGGACCGGTGAGACGCTGAACCAGACCTCAAGCTGCAGGTCCTCGGCGAACTTCTTGATCGCCTGCACATCCTCCTGGCTCGCCAGGGTCAGCTTGTAGCCGTCGAAAAGCACCGCGTCAGCCTTCAGGATCCCTTCCTTGATCTGGGTTTCCAAGTTGGACAGCACCTTCTTGATGGAGACATCCTCCTGGCTGAAATTCATGACAAAGCGATGCCGGACAATCTGCTCATAGATACTGTTCGCGTCATCAAGGCTCAACCCCTTCGAGATGCTATTGAAGACCTCCTTGTACCACGCAATCACATGCTCGACATTTCCGTTGAACGAAACATGAATGACATGCTCGCCATGAAGCAATTTGTCGGTAGCGAGCTGCACCAGGCATGCAGTCTTTCCCACACCCCTGCGGGAGACCAGTACACCGAGGTTACCCTTGCCGAGCCCGCCACCGATCGCCTTGTCAAAGACTCTCATGGGAGAAAGAGAATTCAATTCATTGATTTCCATACGCGCTTACCTCCAGCATCGTTGTTTTCTCCAATATACCATACAAATCTCCCAGAGGCTATTTTTTCCATGAGGAAAAGGGGAACCACGTCCGGAAGAGGTCAAATCAATCCCTGCTCGTGCTGTTCCTTGATGAGGATGAACGAATCCTCCACATGGGTGCGCATCTTCCTTTCCGCATTGTCCGGATCACCTTTGCCAATCTCGTCCATCAGCATGCGATGCCAATACCGCGGATATTTCGCCCTTGGGGCGTTGGTGGCAATTGATTTGGAAAGAATCCAGAACAGGTTCATTTTCCTCAGTTCCTCAAGCATCAGCTCATTTCCCGTGGCTCTCGTCAGTTCGAGATGAAACTGGATGTGCTTCTCCTGGATTTGCACCTTCGTCTCTTCCGTATAGGGAATCGTATCGAGTTGAGTCGCGAGGTCGTACAGTTTCTCCTTTTGCGAGCCGGCAAACGGATGGATGGCAAGATAACGGGCGGAAAAGCATTCCAGCGCCTCTCGTATCTGGTATGTCTGCCAAATCTTCTCAAAGGAGGGCACAGTCACATAATACCCCCACTGAGGTTTCGATTGAATCAGCATTTCCCCCTGCAACCGCTTTACGGCTTCAAGGACGGGAATCACGCTGGTACCCGTCTGCTCTGCCATTTTCCTTAAGGAAATGCGGAAACCTGGCTTGAACTCCCCGCTCAGAATCTTTCCCTGGATGATGCGGTATGCCTTCTCTCCGGCAGTCTCAAATACATTTCCATCCATATTTCCATTTCCTCGTCCTTCCTATATGGCGGGAAACCGACCGAAAGGTCAATGTGTAAAAGAAAAGTTCCCATCGAAGGCCATGCCGGATGGGAACGGAAAATCTTGGCCTTGTGCTTTCAGCCCAGTCTCGGATGCGGAGGATTGTTCACCGCATAGCGAGGCTTCTTGTGGTCAAGCATGACATCCATCACGTTATACCCCATATCCATGCTGCAACGCATAAAGGAATCCTCCGTCGCCGATGCATTGTGCGGCGTCATCACCACGTTCTCCAAACCATAGAGAGCGTTGGACAACGGAAGCGGCTCCTCGCTGTAACAGTCAAGACCGGCTCCCCAGAGCTTGCCGCTCTTCAATGCGGCAACGAGGGCAGGTTCGTCCACCTCCAATCCTCGGGCTGCATTGATGAAGATCGCACGATCCTTCATCTTCGCAAAGAAAGACGCATCGCACATGCCTCGGGTCTTGTCCGTCATCGGGAGATGGATGGTCACCACATCACTTCGTTCCAGCACCTCGTCCAAAGAACGGATGCATTTCATGCCTTCGGGAATATTTGCAGTGTTGCAATACGGATCATAGGCAAGAACCTGCATGTCGAGGCCATCCTTGCACTTCCTCGCCACGGCCCTTCCTATCCGTCCGAAGCCGATGATGCCCACCGTCTTGCCGCACAGTTCCATGCCAAGCTTCGTGCGGATGGCAAAATCCCCCTTGCGCATATGGCTGTCATTCATGTGCAGGTTCCGCGCAACGGCCAACATCAGCAGCACGGTATGCTCCGCCACTGCATTGGTCAGCGCCGTGGGAGTATTCGCGACCCAGATTCCCAACTCATTTGCCGCCTGGATGTCGATTTTCTCGGTACCGACCCCATACCGGCTGATAATCTTGAGCTTCTTTGCCGCCTCAAGCACACGCCGGGTATAAAACTCTGTCCGGGCAAGAACCACATCCACATCCTTGACCGCATCGCAAAGGGCATCCTCGTCATGGATATCGGCCGGACAATGGGTCACCGTAGCTCCCGCATCCAAGAGCGGTTGGACCCCTCGCATGATCACATCATGGGAAACAAGTATCTTCATACATCTGCCTCACTGGTCCGCTTCAACGTGTATTCGTCTCGCGGTTTTGTATCCGCACCAAGAAGAAGGAAAAGACAACCGTCAGGAGCAGGAACACGAGGGAATCCGGTTCAAGGAAGATTGCCAAGTTGTTCTTCGAGATGGAAAGGGTCCTCCGGAAATAGGTTTCGAACAACGGCCCGAGGAGCGCTCCGAGGATGAGCGTCACCGGAGCATACTTTTCCTTTCGCATAACGTATACGACGATGCCGATCACAATCGAGACGATGATCTGGAAGATCGAGTTCGTCGCCGCATAGGCACCCGCTATCGCAATCAGCGCAATAGTTGTATACAGCACGATCCGGTTGATCCGCACAATCTTGATGTAGTAGGGACCGAACAGGAAAAGGGAAAGGGGAATCAGCACGACCGCAGCAACCAGAAGCGCCGCATACATCGGAGCGACCAGATGCATCTGCCTGGTCATGATGTCCGGACCCGGAACGATGCCATAGACCATGAGCACGCCGAGCACCACTGCGGTAACTCCATCACCGGGAATGCCGAACGCAAGCATGGGTACCATGGCTCCGCCACAGACGGCATTGTTTGCACTTTCCGAACATGCGATGCCCTCGATGGAACCGTTTCCAAAGAGCTCGGGGTGCTTTGCGGACCGCTTTCCCTCTGCATAGCAGACAAAGGAGGCAAGCGAACCACCGGTACCGGGAAGCACGCCAATGAAGAATCCGATGACCGAACTCTTCAGGTAGTGCTTGAGTCCGATATCCTTCATGTCCTGCCAGCTGGGCCAGAAATCTTTCCGATGGATCACGAGACCCTTCACCTGGTTGGAAATGGCCTCATACTCGCTGTTCTTTACCTCGCTCTGGGTAAGCACCTCGCTGATGGCGAACGCACCGATCACTATCGGCACGAAGTCCAGTCCTTCCATCAGCACGACGGAGTTGAAGGTAAACCGGGCGGTGGGGTTCAGCAATCCCATGCCGACCGAGCTGCATATATAGCCGATGAGCGCCATGAGCACGGCCTTTTTCCAAGCCTTGCCTTGGGTGATGCAAATGACCGTGATTGCAAAGAAAATCAGAGAAGCCTTGCCAGGGGTCTTGACGAGCAACGCGGCCTTTACGGCAATCGGGCTCACCAGAATCAACAGGATCACGCCAATCGCTCCACCGATGGCGGATGAAATGGACGCGAAGCCGATGGCTCTGGCACCCTCACCCCGTTGCATCATCGGATACCCTTCCAAACCGGTCATGCAAGAAGAAGGCGCTCCTGGAATGTTGATGGTGATGGCAGTGATCGAGCCACCGTACATGCCCGCCATATAGATGCCCATGCACATGCACAGCGCCATATTCATCGGCATGCTGTATGTCAAAGGCAGGAGCAGCACAATCGCCAAGGTCGCCGTCAGGCCGGGGATGATGGCGAACACCACTCCAATAAGAAAGCCGACGAGCAAAGAAAGGAAGTTTGCCGGCAAAAGCAAGGTGCCAAAGCCGTTGAGAACCTGCAACAACGTATTCATGCCGGCCTCCTAAAAATGCACACCGAAGATGACGGCATACAGGATATAGATGCATGCGGTAATCAGAGCAGAGTAAATGAGCTTGCGTACCACATGCCGGATCTGATCGTCAAAGAACAGCATGAAGAGAAACACGAATACGAATGACGATGGAATGATGCCGCTTGTGGCATACAAAATGACAAACAGGAAGAAATCCGCGATGAGCACAACCTGTTTCTTGGAAAAATGCTGCTTCTGCCGTCCACCCCCTTCGGAAGGAGCATCCTCCTTTACGCCGTCGCGGATAAGCGAGACGCAAAGGAGAATGCCGCCAATCGAAAAGACGACAGGCAGGAAATTTTCGTTGGTCAGCCCCGATTCCAACACGAGAGGCCCCATGGAAAGCCCTACAATCAGGTAGAACACCAAAAAGACCAGCACGCAAAGCGGAATGATGACCGAGCGACGTTTGATGACATCTTTTACCATATTTGTTCCTACCTGGAGACCCGTTACCTCTTCAGCAACCCTTTGGAAACCATGTCGTCAAGCAACCGGAACGCGTTGACCTGCACGAAACCGACATAGTCCGCAAGTTCCTGCCCCTCTTTCCAGACCGGCGTGACACCAATCGAGACAATCCAATCCTGGAACTCCTTGGACTGCTGGGCTTCCTTGTACAGGCTAGTCAGCTTGGCAATGACGTCATCCGGGGTTCCGGCTGGAGCGCACAACAGAATGAAGGATGCGCACTGGATCTCGGGATGCCCAAGTGTGGAAATGGGAGGAACATCCGGATATGCCTGGTTCTGGACAGAGCTGAACTCCACGAGTCCCCTGACCTGGCCGCTGCTGATGGCAGACGAAAGGTCTCCAAGACTGGTGATGATTGCATCGACCTCTCCATTCAGAAGGGCCTCGCGCTGAGTGGCGGACCCGTTGTACTGGACTTCGTTCAGGTTGATTCCATACGTGTCCTCCATCTGGCTGATCACCAAGCTGGTACGGCTGCCCGCATTTGCTCCGCCGATTCTCACCTTGTCAGGATTCGCCTTCGCATCATCAATCAGATCCTGGAACGTCTTGTATTTGGAATCACTGCGGACCATGACGGCATCGGACTCTTGAGTCACCATGGCAAAGATATTGAGCTTGGAAAGGTCATATTGCGGGATGAGCTTGAAATAGACCGAACCAACAATCGAACCATAGGTCATGGCACCGATGCGATATCCATCCGGCTTGCTGGTCATGACCTGATAAGGGCCATGGGCCTCGGTGGAACCATTGTTCGTCACATACAAGGTCACGTCCGGATGCTGTTTCTGGATGATGGAAATCAGCTTGCGGTTGATTGTGTCAGTCCCTCCTCCTGCTTCGGCAGGAACGATGACTTCGATGTCACGGGAAGGATATCCCTTTTCGTTGCTTCCATTTGCGAACAAAGAAACGGATGCAAGCAAAACGGCAAGCATCACACATACGATTCGTTTCATTTCTAATTTCCTCCTTTGTTGGACAATGCGAACAATAGCTTTATATTTGTTATAACAGTTATTTTTTATACGTCAAGCCTGAACTTATCCGCAATGTCGGCACCCGGATGGAACCAGCACCGGACCGGACAGCAGGACTGCAATCCATTTTCATGCTTTTTTCATTGTTTCCTCGCAATCTTTCGTCAAAAACGGGCATAGAAAAAAGAATCATGGAAATCCGTTTGGAATCGGTCACGAAAGCATTTGAGGGCAGAATGGTGATCGACCATATCTGCCTGACGGTCAAGGATAATGACTTCGCCACGTTGCTCGGTCCTTCCGGTTGCGGGAAAACCACGCTGCTCAGGATGATTGCCGGTCTGGAGACCCCTGATTCCGGACGGATCCTGTTCGAGATCGGGGGCAAGGGACTGAGGGCCATGGGAACCAGCATGTTCCTCGCCATCAGCGCCGCGACGATCGACGCTGTCGCCGGCACGGCAGTCGCCATGGTGGCGCACAAGGACCACGGCCACGGTACGAGACAGCTCACCGCACTGGCGTTGTTGCCGGAAATGCTCCCCAATATCGTCCTTGTGATCGGTCTCATGCTGTTCTGGAACCAGCTCGCCAAAATCATTCCGCTGTACAACACGCTGGGAATCATGGTGCTCTCCTATTCGGTCCTGTTCCTCCCCTATTCGGTCCAGTACGTCCAAAGCGCGCTGGCGTTGATGGGAAGCCACCTCGAGGAGGCGGGATTGGTTTCTGGCGGCAACCCCTCGTACGTGTTCCTCCATGTCACGCTCCCTTTGCTTAAGGGGCCGATCGCCACGGGTTGGATGATGACGTGCATCATCTCCCTCAGGGAACTTGTCTGCGCGAGCCTGATCGCCCCGCCGAACAAACTGGTCGTCTCGACCTTCATCATGCGCGAGTTCGAACAGGGCAGCGTCTCCACCGGCATGGCCATGGCATTTCTCTGTACGGTGGTGACGACAATCGCCTTGCTTGTCCTGAATCGTTTGATGGGAAGGGAGTGGTTATGAAACTGGTTGTCTATGGGGGTATCGGCGAGCATGGCCGCAATTGTTTTCTGATTCAGGGAAACCATGCCTGTTTCCTGCTGGATGCGGGCACCGGCGGGTCGGGTGAGCTTCCCTCGCTCCCAAGCGAGGTGATTCCCCGCCTTTGCTGCGTGTTCCTTTCCCATTCCCATGCCGACCACAGCGGAGCCCTGTTCCTGCTTGCCAAATACGGCTTTCATGGAAAGTTGCTCGCAACGACCGAGACACTCGCTCAGATTTCCTCTCCGGTCCCTTCCCTTTCGTTGGACCACGGCCATTACGGACCCGTCTCTTGGTACTGGGGCCGCTCCGGCCATTGCATTGGAAGCGCTTGGATCTCCATCGCTTTTGAAGGGAAACGGATTCTTTATTCCGGTGACTACTACGAGGAGAGCGGAGGGTATCTATGCGACCCCATTCGGGGCCAGCAAGCCGACATTGCCCTCATCGATGCCGCATATGGCGCTACCGATCTTTCCATCGAGAAGGCGGCAAGTACCATTTTGGGCGAGATACGGAGACAGCTGGAAGTCCATCCCCTCCTGCTCTTCCCTGTTCCGAAGCATGGCCGTGGCCAGGACTTGCTCAGGCTGTTCTCGCTTCGCCTCGCGGGAATCCCGATTTGGGCGGACAAGCGGCTACTGGAAGAAAAACAACAGGATCCCCATGCATTCTGGCTGCACCCGTTCATGGATGACGCGAAAGAACTGGAAGGAATCCCCCGACGGGGAATCGTCCTTTTCTGCGACCCGCAACTCAACACAGGAGAGGGAAGAGAACTTGCCAGGCATGCGTTCACTATCTGCACCGGGACGATCGATGCCTCCTCCAATGCGGAGGAAATCATCAGGAAAGGGCTTGGCGTGTTCCTTCGTTACCCTGTCCACCAAAACCTCGGCGAATACATGGCACTCTGCAGGAAAAACCAATTTACCGTGACGGTACCGTTCCACTGTCCTAGTCTTGGGCAGGAACAAGTCGTCACCTTCTGAGGATTTGCAGCCCTTTCCATCCTGCATGTGCCATTTCTTCGTTGGTAGCCATATGCAACAAGTCCTCCTTCCTGTTGGGGAAAGAGGACTTGCCGCTATGCCAGAAAAAGCTTATTTCCTTTCCTTGGCCTTCTCCTCGAGATACTTCTTCTTCAGGTCGTCACTGACGCTCTGAGGTACACGGCCATACTTGGAGAGCTCCATAGTGAACTCGCCCTTGCCCTGTGTCAGAGACCTCAGTACGGTGGAGAAGCCGAACATCTCTGCGAGAGGCACCTCGGCGTCAACGGTGCACTGGTTGTGGTCCTCGGTGGAGCTGATGATCACGCCACGGCGCTGGTTGATCGAGGCGAACATGTTGCCCTGGAACTCGCTTGGAGCGGTCATCTCTACCTTCATGATCGGTTCCATGATGCAGGGGGCAGCCTTCGCGAAGCCTTCGCGGAAAGCGCCGATCGCGGCAGTCTGGAACGCGATATCGGAGGAGTCAACCGGGTGCCAGGCACCATCATTGACGACGCAGCGGACACCAAGTACCGGGAAGCCGATCTGCGGACCCTTCTTCATGGCAGCCTGGAAACCCTTGTCGCAGGAGGGGATGTACTCGGTAGGAATGGCACCTCCCTTGACCTCGTCGACAAACTCGTAGTCCTTGCGCTCCTCATCCGGACCCGGTTCAGGAATCGGTTCCATGTAACCGGCGACACGAGCGTACTGACCGCTACCACCCGTCTGCTTCTTGTGGGTGTAGTTGAAGTCGGCCCTCTTGGTGATCGTCTCACGATAGGCGACCTGCGGCTGGCCGGTGGTCACGATGGCATTGTACTCGCGCTTCATACGCTCGATGTACACGTCGAGGTGAAGCTCGCCCATGCCAGCGATGATGGTCTGGCCACTCTCCTGGTCCACATAGCTGTGGAAGGTCGGATCCTCTTTCAGGAAGCGGTTCAGGGCCTTGCCCATGTTGTCGGCGGATTTCTTGTCCACCGGCTCGATGGCCAGCTCGATAACCGGATCAGGAACGTACATACTGGTCATGGAGTAGTTCAGCGACGGATCGCAGAAGGTATCACCACTGGCGCAGTCGATGCCGAACAGGGCAGCGATCTCGCCACAACCGGCTTCGGAGATATCCTCCATGTGGTCGGCATGCATCTTGATCAGACGACCAATCCTGAACTTCTTCTTGGACCGGGTGTTGTACAACTCATCACCCTTCTTGATGGAACCCTGATAGACACGAATGTAGGTCAGCTGGCCGTACTGTCCATCGTCCAGCTTGAACGCCAGGACGACAGCCGGCAGGTCCTCGCGGGACTCCAGCACGACTTCCTTCTCGTTCTGGTCGATATCCAGAGCCTTGTTGACGACCTCGGTCGGGTTAGGCAGATAGTCGACAACGGCGTCGAGCAACGGCTCGATACCCTTGTTCTTATAGGCGGAACCCATGAAGACCGGGCAGAGTTTCAGGGCGATGGTGGCCTTGCGGACAGCCTTCTTGATGATGTCGGTGGTGACTTTTTCCTCGAGCATGGCCTCCATCAGATCATCGTCGCACAGGGAGACGCCATCCAGCATTTCCTCGCGCTTGGACTGCGCCTCGTCCATCAGCTCGGCCGGAATCTCGGCAACCCTCTTGTGGATGCCGTCCTCGCCTGCGTCGAAGTAGTAGGCCTTCATCTCGACCAGGTCGACGACGCCCTGGAGCTTGTCCTCGAGCCCGATGGGAATCTGCATCAGGACAGCGTTCAGGCCGAGCTTCTCGATCAGGTGCTGCTTGACACGATAGGGATTCGCGCCGGCGCGGTCACACTTGTTGACAAAGGCGAGACGAGGAACGTGGTACCGCTTCATCTGGCGGTCGACCGTGATCGACTGAGACTGGACACCGGCAACCGAATCAAGCACCAGAATGGCTCCATCAAGCACGCGGAGAGCTCTCTCTACCTCGATGGTGAAGTCAACGTGTCCCGGAGTGTCGATGATGTTGATCTCATCGCCGGCCCAGCGGATGTTCGTCGCAGCACTCTGAATGGTGATGCCCCTCTCCCTCTCCAAATCCATGGAGTCCATCGTGGCGCCAACGCCATCTTTGCCATGGACGTCATGAATGGCATGAATCTTGTTGCTGTAGTAGAGGAGACGTTCGGTCAACGTGGTCTTTCCCGAGTCAATATGCGCGGAAATACCAATGTTTCTCATGTGATCAAGGTCAACCATAGTGTAAATTCCTTCTTCTTTACTAGGATTGTAGATGCTGTTTTATTGTTGCCCGAGTCCAAAGTCCAATAAGCCATGCGAGCAAAACGAATTGGCTCCTTTCCGGGCATACCGCATGGATAATAAATCATTTGCGCGCATTTATGCAAGACTGATTTCGATATTGTCTTGCCCCTCCCATCTTTACAAGATAGAATGGACTCCATCAAGAGGTACGCTTCTATGGAAAAAACCGTATTCGAACGCATCATTGACGGAGAAATTCCCTCTGTCAAGATTCACGAGGACGACCTTTGCATCGTCATCCTCGATATTGCGCCTGTCGAGAAGGGTCACGCCCTGGTCATCGCCAAAAAACCCTACCCGACCTTCACCGACTGCCCGGAAACCACTCTGTCGCATATGATGGAGACGGCCAAGCAAGTCGACCGGAAGCTGCGCGAAGTGCTGCACTGCGACGGCACCAACATCCTGATCAACAACGGCAAGGCAAGCGGACAGGAAGTGCCCCACCTGCACATCCATGTCATACCCCGCTTTATCGGTGACGGACAGCAATTCG
Source organism: uncultured bacterium (assembly GCA_905215015.1). Classification (GTDB taxonomy): domain Bacteria; phylum Spirochaetota; class Spirochaetia; order Sphaerochaetales; family Sphaerochaetaceae; genus RUG023. Next base: position 30,914 of record CAJMOS010000007.1, read on the forward strand.
GATTCACCAAACAACAGTACGCCGAAGGCGAGCAAGCCCGTCTCGGCAGCAAGCTGGAGTTCTGACCGCCATGGGAGCCTGTCATTTCTGTCATGCTCCATTCGAGGACCAGGTGGATTTCCACACCACCTGTCCCACCTGCGGGAAACCCCTGCACAGCTGCGTCAACTGCGTCTCATACGAGCCGGGAGCCTATCATGACTGCCATGACGGCGTTGACGAGGAAGAACTGGATAAGGAAGCAGAGAATTTCTGCGAATGGTTTCGGCTAGGTTCCGGCGGCGGGTCCAAACCGAATGATGCGAAAGCCGCACGAGCCAAGGCTGAAGCCTTGTTCTCCTAGAGACATGAAGCAACGACTACTGATTGGCGCCGGATGCACCCTCGCACTGCTTTCGGGTTGTGCCCACTACACCGCGAAGGATGGCCTAGCCACCATCACCCAAGAGCCGGCGGCCACCACCGAGACCCGGTACAAGGAAATCTACCCGGAGGCCTCGCCCGAAAACCCCGACAAGGCGTTGATAGCCAGCCAGGAAAAGACCATCAAGAGCCAGCAAGACAAAATCGCCCAGCAGGATGCGACAATCGTGCGACTGCAGAACCAGGTCGCCAGCCTGAACAACGAGAACAGCCTTCTGGCCACCACTGCCGCCGACCAGAAAGCCAAGCTTGCGATGAACGAATCGATGATCAGCGACCTTTCCGGCAAAGTGGTGGGGCTCCAGTCCAAGGTCAACATCGAGAACGAGAAGCAGCAAAAAGCCAAGGAGGCCGCTGAAGCGAAGGCCAAAGCGCTCGTCACCCTCGAGCCACTCGAGCAAATCACCTACCCGAAGGCCTACCGTACCGGTGACGTGCTGACCACGGAAAAGAAACAACCTGTCACCGTCGTCTTCCTTCCCCTGGGGGAGACCACCTACAGCGAGGGCCAGATTGACGAGATCATGACCTCGGTCAGCGACCTGAAGGCGCAGGTCACCTTGGTCACCGGCAACAAGGAGAACACCTACATGGCGGTGCGCTCCAGCGGGGAAAGCGCCGTCCTGACCGAACAGGGCGCCATCATCAGCAACTACGCATTGGAGGGAGATCCGAAAAGCGAGAGCGCGACACTCCGGCTTGACGAGAACCGTACCTTCACGCTGGCAGTGGCCGACCTTCCCCAGCTCGACCTTTTCTCCTCCATCAAGGACGGCGGAGATTGGAAAAGCCTGGTCAAGGAGCGTTCGGAAAGCCGGGACAAGGCGTTAAGGAGCACGCTCTCCGAAGCGGATGGTTCCAGCTGTCTGGTCGCGGCAAGCCTCTACGAGCCCGCCACAAGCGACTGGCAACGGCTGACCGCCTATACATGGCGGGATTCCAGCTTCTCCTGGCCGTTGGTGGATACAGCCCTGTCCCTCGGATGGAACGACTCCTACCGGCAGACCCATTACAGCGTCGAAAGCGACGCGGGCAACACCCTTTCCATGGATGGAATCACCGAGAGAACCGACTATCTGCTGACCAAGCGGGTCATCCCCCTGTCCAGCAACGTGGTCAATATCGGGCCAGCCTCTCTTGAGGAGAACGGCTACGCACGCTACGGTCTGGCCGCTACCTACCTGGTTCCCTGATTCCAACGCATCCAGGCCAACTTTTTCCAAAAACCGGGAACTCTGGTCCTCTTTCGGGAGACGGAACGCACTACCGTCTCCCTTTTTGTATGGATAATTCAAGCCGCATCCGGACGATAACCAGCGGCCACATGAGGAATTAATGTTCTGATATAATACCCATATAACACTATATGTAGCGTTTAATAAAATCAAGCATGCTAATTATAGTGGACATATCCTGTAAATGACCATATACTGGTACGTACGGGCAAAAAGGAAAAGCCATGCAGCCATATGGGCTTTGCTCCCACCCGTACCACTATCCACACGAGGTACCAGCATGTATCAGGTCATCAAGAGAAACGGGAAAGTCGTCGACTTCAACCTGTCGAAAATCGAGAACGCGATCCAGAAAGCTTTCGACGCGACCAACATCCAATACAACGATGACATCATCAGCCTTCTCGCCCTGAAGGCAACCAGCGACTATCAGGAGAAGATCAAGGATGGAAAGGTGTCCGTCGAGGACATCCAGGACAGCGTCGAGACCACGCTCGCCCTTGCCGGCTACAGCGCCGTCGCAAAAGCGTACATCCTCTATCGCAAACAGCACGAGAACGTGCGTGAGGTGGAAAAGAACCTGCTTGACTACAAGAAACTGGTCAACGCCTATCTCAAGGCCGATGACTGGCGGGTCAAGGAGAATTCCACCGTCAACTATTCCATCGGAGGCCTTATCCTGTCCAACAGCGGAGCCATCACCGCGAACTACTGGCTCAGCGAGATTTACGACAAGGAGATCGCCGACGCCCACCGGAACGCCGACCTGCACCTGCACGATCTGTCCATGCTCTCTGGGTATTGCGCCGGCTGGTCGCTCAAGCAGTTGATCAAAGAGGGGCTCGGCGGCGTTGACGGCAAGATTTCCAGCTCCCCCGCCAAGCACCTGTCCACCCTCTGCAACCAGATGGTCAATTTCATCGGCATCATGCAGAACGAGTGGGCTGGCGCACAGGCCTTCAGCTCGTTTGACACCTACCTTTCCGCATTCGTCAAGGCAGACCATCTCTCCTATGACGAGGTCAGGAGAAGCATCGAATCCTTTGTCTTCGGCGTCAACACGCCTTCCCGCTGGGGAACCCAGGCCCCCTTCAGCAACATCACCTTGGACTGGACCGTCCCTGACGACCTGAAGAACATGCCTGCCATCGTCGGTGGCAAAGAACAGGATTTCACCTATGGCGACTGCAAGGCGGAGATGGACCTCGTCAACCGGGCTTTCCTCGACATCATGATCCAGGGAGACGCCAACGGCCGAGGCTTCCAGTATCCGATTCCCACCTATTCGATCACCAAGGATTTCGATTGGTCCGAGACCCCGAACAACCGCCTGCTCTTCGAGATGACCATGAAGTACGGGACCCCCTACTTCAGCAATTACATCAACAGCGACATGCAGCCGAGCGACGTGCGTTCCATGTGCTGCCGGTTGCGTCTCGACCTGCGTGAGTTGCGCAAGAAGAGCGGCGGCTACTTCGGCAGCGGGGAGTCGACCGGTTCGGTCGGCGTCGTCACGCTGAACATGCCGCGTCTCGCCTACCTGTCCAAAGACAAGGAGGACTTCTATCACAGGCTCGACCATTTGATGGACATAGCGGCGCGCTCGCTGAAAATCAAGCGGAACACCATCACCAAATTCATGGAGAACGGCCTCTATCCCTATACGAAACGGTATCTGGGCACGTTCAAGAACCATTTCTCCACCATCGGGTTGGTCGGCATGAACGAGGCCTGCGAGAACGCGTGCTGGATCAAAGCGGACTTGACGGACAAGAACGCGCAGGATTTTACCGCACAGGTGCTTGACCACATGCGGGAGAAGCTCTCCGACTACCAGGAACAATACGGAGACCTGTACAACCTCGAGGCGACGCCCGCCGAGAGCACGGCATACCGCCTTGCCAAGCACGACAAGGAGCGCTACCCCGACATCATCACCAGCGGAACCGCCGATGCTCCGTACTACACCAACAGCAGCAACCTGCCGGTGAACTTCACCGATGATGTCTTCAAGGCGATGGATATCCAGGACCGCTTCCAAGTCAAGTACACGAGCGGCACCGTCTTCCATATCTTCCTCGGCGAGAAGCTTTCCGACTGGAGAAGCACCGCGGCTCTTGTGCGCACCGTGGCGGAGAACTACCGGCTTCCCTACTATACCCTCAGCCCGACCTACTCGGTCTGCAAAGACCACGGCTATCTGGCTGGCGAGCAATGGGAATGCCCCGTCTGTCACAAGAAAACCGAAGTCTATAGCCGCATCACCGGCTACTACCGCCCCATCCAGAACTGGAACACCGGAAAGGCAGAGGAATTCAAGGAGCGCAAAGAGTACGTGATGACGCATGCGGGACAGCCACATGGGGTGCGAACGGTCCAGGAGGGCGTGACGGCAAAAAAGCTGCCTGTCGGCCAGAGCCTGCTTTTCACCACCAACAGTTGCCCGAACTGCAAGGCCGTCAAGGCGATGCTCGACCGCAAGGGCATCCCCTACACGGCCGTCGATGCCGAAGCCAACCCGGAAGAAGCCGCCAAGCTTGGCATCCAGAGCGTGCCGGTGCTCTTTGCCGACGGCCGGCAGCTCATCGGACTGGGACCAATCCTCGGATGGGCCAACAGCCAAAAGTAACAGGAAAAAACAGCAGGACCCAAGACGGCGGAAGGGCGACCTTCCGTCGCCGCGCGTAAGGAGCAAATCATGCAATTCGGTGGTTTCGAAAGACTCGACCTGGTCAACTTTCCCAGCCTGCTCGCCGCGACGGTGTTTGTCGAGGGATGCAATTTCCGTTGTCCCTACTGCCATAACGCCGCCCTGGTCGAGCGCCACGGCGACAAGATTGAAGAGGAAGAGGTTTTCGCATATCTCGACGAGAGGAAGCGGATGATCAAGGGGGTCGTGGTGACCGGTGGCGAACCGACCATCCATAAGGAGATACCGGATTTCATCGCGAAGGTCAGGGACATGGGCTTCAAGGTGAAGCTGGACACCAACGGCAACAACCCGGCCATGCTCGGACAGCTGCTGGATGACGGCATGCTGGACTACGTGGCCATGGACATCAAGACCAGTGCCCGGAACTACCCGCTGGTCACAGGCGTGGATGCCGCCAACGTTGCCAAGTCGGTCAAGCTTCTCAAACACTGCGCAGTGCCTTATGAATTCCGCACCACCTGCGTCAAAGGACTCATCCAACCCAGCGACTTCCTGCTGATTGGAAAATGGATCTCGGGGGCGAGGACTTACGTGCTCCAGCCATTCAACCCCGAACATACGCTGGACCCCGCGTTCCATTCCTACTCGACCTACAGCGACGAAGAACTGAAACTCATCGCCCAGCGGATGCGGGAGTTCGTGCGTGACACCAGGGTCCGCTGAATAACGATGAGGCAATATGGTCTCTCTGCAGAAGGAGATTCCATCGCTTGCCATACGAGGCAGAAAGCTTGTGACCCTTACCATCGCCCCCTACCAAGCTTTGGTAACAGTGTTGGCTTTCCAAGGCTCACCAAAAATGGAGCCAATCATTGTCCAACTCTTCCTTCCAGTCCTGGATGGTGTGCCCTGCGGAGGAGCCAAGCAGATGTATCGTCTTCCCTTTCTCCAGACGGAACTTGTCGGCACTCTTTCCTCAGGCACGCATCATGATGCAAGCCTATGTCTTTGACGCCTTCTGCAATACATTGGATTCCATCTCTTGTTGCGTGTAGCCCTGTCAAGCCTCCGGGGTGCACCACTGAAGCCGAAATGGATGATTGGGATATGGCTTGCCATGCGTCGAAAACAACCGACGCATGGACTTGCGCTCAGAGAAGGCCCATTCTGCCCATGAGGACAGCAGTTGCCGCCGAACATACGGTCTCGGTGCGGAGTATCCGGCTTCCCACAAGGATGGGTTCGTAACCCGCGTTCAAGAACAGTTTCCTTTCCCGGTCCGAGAAGCCCCGCTCCGGCCCTATGGCCATGACGACACGTCGCCCTTTCTCCACCTGCAGGGAACCCAAAGGCTGGGAGCCAATCACGTTATCCAACAACAGCTTACGGGCTCCGGAGGGAACTTTGTCCAAGGACTCCTCTACGGTCGAGGCGAAGCGTACCTCACTGATTCCAGTCCTACCGCTCTGCATGGCGCCGTCCATCAGAATCTGCCGGTACTCGCCGGTAGTGTAGAGCTTTGCATTCTGGTAGGACTTTTCCGTCAGGTCGCAGGTGGTCAGCACGATGGTCTCGACGCCGAGGTCGACGCACTCACGAAGGATACGGCGCATGCAAATCGGCCTGACCTGACCGACAATCAGGGTGACAGGATACATCTCCGAGGCATCCTTCTCGGTCGGGTTGAAGGAAATGCGCATTCCATCCTCGCCCATGTCAAGGATGGTGGCCAGGCCCTTGGCCCCGCCCACGATGCCCATCTGGAAGGAATCTCCGCTTTTCAGCGAAAGGATATCGCGCACGTGCACAAAACGCTCGTCGCTTGCCGGCACGAAGCCCCCCTCCGGCATCGACTCAAACAGAATCACGTTCATCTCACTTTCCCGTCCTTCCGTACAGGTCGATCATCTCCCTCAGGTGGCTGACCCTCCAAGGCTCGATCTCCAGGCTTTCCAGGCGCCAGGACCAGTTCGAGGTTCCGCACGTCGACGGAACGTTCATTCTTGCCTCGGAGCCCAGCTCCAACCAGTCCTGCATCGGCAGGATCGCGTAACGCGAGGCGCTCATCAGCATGGCTCGTACCAGCTGGCCGACCACTTGCTCGTCCGGGCACTCCAAGTAGCGACGGACCTTGTCGCGCAGTCCCTCGTCCAGGCTCTGATACCACCCTTTGGTGGTGTTGTTGTCATGGGTGCCGGTGTATATCACGCTCTGCCACTCGCAGTTATGGGGCAGATAGGCGCTTGTGGCATCCAGGCCGCCCTGCCCGTCGTAACCGAAGGCGAACTGCAGGATTTTCATGCCAGGCAGTCCGTTGGCGGTCCGTAGAGCCTCCACGTCGGGGGTGATGACACCAAGATCCTCGGCGATGAAGGGAAGCTCTGGCCCATAGACTTCGTGCAAGTGCTTGAAGAAGGAATCGCCAGGAACCTTGACCCACTTGCCCTCGCGGGCGGTCTCCGCCCCGGCGGGAACCTCCCAGCAGGCGGCAAAGCCACGAAAGTGGTCCAGACGGACCAGGTCACTGTACCGCAACGCCCCCTGGATGCGACGAGTCCACCACTGCCAGCCCTCACGCACGTGTTCTTCCCAGTTGTACATGGGATTGCCCCACAGCTGGCCGTCTGCGGAGAACGCGTCCGGCGGCACTCCGCTGGAGACCTTCTGGTTGCCCTGGGCGTCCAGCTTGAACAGGCGGCGGTTGCACCAGACGTCGACGGAGTCTCCGGCGACAAAGATCGGGATGTCGCCGACCAGCAGCACGCCCTTCTCGTTGGCGTAGCGCTTCACCTTCAGGAACTGCACGTCGAAGAAGTACTGGATCACTTTCTCCACCAGGATCCGGTCGGCGTACTGCACCTTGACCTTGGCAAGCGCCTGGGCTTCGCGCATCTTCACTTCGCGCGGCCAGGCGGCGAACCAGCGGGAGTCCCCGTAGGCACGGCAGAGCACCGCATACAGGGCATAGTCGTCCAGCCACCAGGACTGTTCCTTGCAGAAGGAACGGAAACCAGCCAAGTCAGCCTTTTCCAAAAACGTCTTCGCGGCTTTTTCCAGCAACGGGCCCTTATACTGGCGTACAGCCCCATAGTCGACCCGCTTGGCAGCCTGTCGGGGAAGATTCAGCACGTCGTCCAGCTCCAAATACCCCTGGCTTGCCAGTTCCTTCAGGTCGATCAAAAGCTCGTTGCCTGCAAACGAGGACCGGGCGGCGTAGGGACTGTCCCCATACCCGGTCGGACCGAGCGGCAACATCTGCCAAAGTGTCACATGGGCTTCGGAAAGCAGGTCGATGAATTGATATGCCTCTTCCCCCAGCGTTCCAATCCCCTCCCGCCCTGCGAGAGAGGAAGGATGCAGCAATACACCACAACGGCGAACCAAATGTTTCATAGGTCTTCACTTATATCCTCTTACGTGCCTTTTGCCAATGCAGCCGAATTGAGTTTTCCTCTTTTTTCATGTATACTTATCCCTGTATGAGCGCAACCGAGAAACAAACGGAATTCAAGATAGGACAGCACATCGTCTATCCCCTGCAGGGCGTCGGTATTGTGAAGGCTGTTCAGGAGCGTCCCTTCAACGGAGCCCCTACCCTTTACTACAACATCTACCTGAAATCGTCAGACATGACGGTCATGGTTCCTGTCAAGAAGGCATCGGAAATCGGCATCCGTGCCATTGTCAATGCCGATGAGGCAATGAAGGCCATCGAGGATATCAACTCCAAGGACGACACTGCCCCACCCTCGGATTGGAAGGACCGCTACCGGATGAACATGGACCTGCTCAAGGAGGGTTCCATCGCCTCTTTCGCCAAGGTCGTCCATTCGCTGTATGCCCGCAGCAAGGTCAAGGAGCTGCCGGTCCAAGAACGCAGGCTTTATGAGAACGCGCTGGTCCTGCTGATCGACGAGGCCTCGTTTGCCACAGGGAAAAGCCCTGACGAAATCAAGAAAATGATTTTCTCCAAGCTGGAACCGGACCTTCCCACCAAGCAGGTCGGCATTCCGTTGCAGAAACCGATGGATGACGATGACGACGCCGATCTCGAGTCCTTCAGAGAGGACGCCGAGGCTGAAGAGGCTGACGACGACGATCGGGATGACGACGAGGAAATCTGATGGCTTTCCCTCCCTTCGCCGCCATCATCACCGCCGCCGGCAAAAGCGAGCGCTTTTCCGGTGGACAGGTAAAAAAGGAATATCTTTCCATTGACGGGGAAACGGTCCTGCACAAGGCTGTTTCTCCCTTTCTTTCCTTACCCGGCATCCAGCTGGTCGTCGTCACCTGCCCTCCGGGGGAACAGAATGAATGTGCCGTCGCCTTGGGCGACCTGTTCGACCACCAGAGCGTGCCGACCATGATCTGCGACGGGGATGCCACCCGTCAAGGCAGCGTTCTGAAGGCACTCGACCTGGTCAGGAAAATCGGCATTCCGGTAGCGTACGTCGCCATCCATGACGGAGCCCGTTGCTTCGTTACCAGCGACCTGATCATCCAGACTCTCGCCACCGCAACCGTCTTTGGAGGGGCCGCTCCCGCACTGCCGGTTGTCGACGCCCCGAAGAACATCGACGAGCAAGGAATGATCGTCAGCCATCTGGACAGGCACGCGACCGTCGGCGTCCAGACTCCGCAGGTCTTCCGCTTTCCTGAAATCCTCAAGGCGCACATGATGGTCAAGGACAACGGAAAGAACTATATCGACGATACCGAAATCTTCACCGACTGCGGCTTCAAGGTAGGTGTCTGCATGGGCGACCGCGCCAACCGTAAGATCACCTACCTCGAGGAAATTCCCAACGCCAAGGAGCAAATCGAACAGTATCTGCGAACACGGGAAAAGGGGATGGAAGCCAAGAAGGCCCACGAAGAGCTGGAAAGAGCCATCCTGGAGAGCAAGGAGCACAAGACAACATGAGAATAGGCAGCGGGTGGGACCTGCACATCCTTGTTCCCGGAAGAAAATTGCTGTTGGGCGGCTATCAGGTCCCCAGTTCCGTCGGGGAAGCCGGACACAGCGATGGCGACGTGTTGATCCACGCCATCATCGATGCCATCTACGGAGCCCTGGCCGAGGGAGATATCGGCAGCCATTACCCGGACACCGATCCCCGCTACAAGGGAATCGACTCCAAAGAGCTGTTACGAGACACCATGGCCCGCCTAGGGACCCATCATATCGAGAATCTGGACAGCACGGTAATCCTGCAAAGCCCAAAGCTCCGCGACCACATCGACTCCATCCGCGCGAGCCTCGCGCAGACAACAGGGCTGAGAATCGAGCAGATCTCGGTCAAGGCAAAGACCACCGAGCACCTGCTGGAAAATGCCGTCATCGCACAGGCGACCGTCCTCCTCTCCTGACTGAAAAAACCTTTCTCCCTCTTGCATAGAAAAAAGAATCCGGGTATTATCAATGGCTGTCAGCCAAAAGGCGAAATGCCCAGGTGGCGGAATTGGTAGACGCACTTGGTTCAGGTCCAAGCTCTGTCAAAGGAATGGAAGTTCGAGTCTTCTCCTGGGCACCTAAGCATCCGAGCAATCGGATGCTTTTTTCATGTCGGTTTTGCGGGAGGTCTCGCACATCTTGGAGAAGAAGCACTCCTAAGCGGTCCTGCATGCGCTCTTCATCCATATTGTCGGTCACCGGCTTGCCGTCTTGAGACCTCTGCCTTCTTGTATTTCCGCTTCATCCCACAACCATCCGTATTGAGCCAAACAGATCCTGCGCCTATCATGGAACCATGCGCACCAAAAGAGAAACCACCATCATCCGCGCCAGTGCCATCGGGATCCTCGCGAACTTGGTGCTGGCCGCGTTCAAGGCCTTCGTAGGCCTGACAACCGGATCGATCGCCGTCATTCTGGACGCGGTCAACAACCTCTCTGACACCATGAGCAACGTCACCACCATCATCGGCACCAGACTCGCCGGTAAGGCACCCGACAAGAACCATCCTTTCGGCTATGGCCGCATCGAGTATCTTTCGGCAACCGTCGTCGCCGTCATCGTCCTGTACTCCGGCATCACGAGCGCGGTAGAATCGATCAAGAAAATCTTCCACCCCGAGGTGGCGACCTACACCAACATTTCCTTGCTGATCATCGCAGTGGCCGTGTTGGTCAAACTGCTTCTCGGCACTTACGTCCAGCACCAAGGGAAAAAGGTCAACTCCGATTCGCTGGTGGCCAGCGGAACTGACGCCAGGTTCGACGCGATTCTTTCCCTGTCCGTCTTCGCCTGCGCCCTGATTTCCCGTTTCACCGGCCTTTCCCTCGAAGCATATGTCGGCGTCCTGATTGCGGCCATGATCATCAAGAGCGGCATCGAGATGACAAGAAAGACGACAAGCGAGATGCTGGGCGAACGTGCCTCCAGCGAGCTCTCGAAGGGCATCAAGTCACTCATCGAGGAAGATAGCCAGGTCAGGGGCGCCTACGACCTGGTGCTGAACAACTACGGTCCCGACCAGTATATCGCCTCGGTCCACATCGAAGTGCCCGACATCATGACCGCCAGCGAGATCGACACCCTGAGCCTGAAACTCTCCGGTGAAGTCTACCAGAAGTACCACGTCATCCTTTCCGCCATCGGCATCTACGCCTCCAACACAGCCGGCTCGACATCGAGAGCGATGCGGGAGTCGGTAGAAGCGCTGGCCAAGGAGGTAGAGGGCGTCCTCCAAATCCATGGCTTCCATCTGGACGTGAACGAGAAGCAGGCCAAGTTCGACATCGTGGTGGACTATGCGGTCAAAGACAAGGAGGCGCTCGTCGCCCACATGCAGGAACTCTGCCGGAAGAAGTGGCCGGACTACAGCTTCCATGTCAACACGGATTTCGATATCAGCGACTGAAATCAGGCGATTGAGGCCGACTGCTTTTTCCCGCTCATCAGGGCAAAGAACTGGTCAGCCGTCATCGGTCTTCCGTAATGGAACCCTTGGGCATACTGGCAACCAAGCTCCTCGAGCATCTTCGCCTGGGCCTCGCTCTCCACGCCCTCGGCGATTACCGGTACCCGCATGTCGTTGGCGATATGGAGCACGTCGCGGATGATTGCGGGCCGTTCCGTCTCCAGTTTCAGGAACTGCATGTCCAGCTTCAGCACGTCAATCGGCAACAACGCCAACATGTTCAACGACGAGAAGCCGCTGCCGAAATCATCCATCTCGATCCGGTAACCTAGGCTCCTCAGCTGGCTCACAAGCTGGACCAACCGGTTCGGCTCACGCGTGTATGCGCTCTCCGTCACCTCAAGATTCAGATCCCTCGGCTCCAACCCATAGTGTTCCACGATGCTGTGAATCGTCCCGACCAAGTCCGGCATGCCAACGTCGACCCGGCTGATATTGGTGGAAATCGGGACACAGGAACCCAAGCAATCCTTCCAGCTTCGGATTTGGCTTGCGACACAATTCCAGATAAAGTTGTCCAAGGCGCTGATCAGCCCGTTTCTCTCGAAGAGAGGGATGAACCGGTCCGGGGTAAGGAACCCAAGGCGGGGATGATTCCAGCGGACCAGGGCCTCGGCACCGACGAGGGCGCGGTCGCTGATCCGGAACTTGGGCTGGTAGCGGATGACGAACTGGCGCTCCTCAATGGCACGGGGAGTATCCCCCACCAGCCGCATCTCTTCCATTTGCGCTTTGTGCAGTTCGGAATCGAAAAAACAATACGGCTTGTTGAAGTTCTCTCGTGCGCGGTCGCAGGCGAAATTGGCCCGCTCAAAGGCAGTCGCCACTGCCAGATGCTCGATGGGGGCATAGATGCCGCTACGCACCTGCACCTGTGGCAGGTCGCGCATCTGACGCAACGGCTCCAGCACCTGCCTGAGCAACTGGGGCCAGTCTTCCTGATGGGGAACCAGGACAAGAAAGCTGTCGGGCTTTCCCCCTCCGACGATACCCCCCAGTTCCGAAAAACGGACCTTGACCAGGCTGGCCAGGATACGGAGCATGTTGTCGCTCACCTCCGGGCCATACAGGTCCCGGAACATGCGGAAATGGTCGATGTTGAGCACCAACGCGTCATAGCTCAGCCCCGGGTTCGCCTTCATCAGCTTCTCCGCATACGGGAAGAAGACTTCGCGGGTGTAGACTCCGGTCAGGTGGTCATGCTCGCTCAGGCGCAACAGGCGGTTCTCGCTGCCCTGGCGGATCGCCCGTTCGATCTTCAGCCGGACCAGCCTGGGATCCGAGGGAAGGACGATGAAATCCTGGGCCCCTTGGGACAAGGCCTCGAACTCGTCCTCGTTCCGTTCGGAGAGGGCGATCAGGACACAATCGCCCGAATGCTCCTTTATCGCGGAAAACAGGGCGCACTCGACCAGCAACGCGTCGACATTCCATTCTGTATCCCGAAGGATTGAAGCCGCTTCGTCCACCGTGCTGGAGAGCAAAAGCTGATAGGTGGGTTCACAGATTGAAGAGAAGAGCCTTCTGCGGAACCCACTGGAATCCACAATCAAGAGCGTAGTGCGGGCGCCCTGTCCTTTCTTGACGTCTTCCATGATGTCCAGCACTATAACATATGTCACATCTTTTCACAAGAGCTTTGTTGACAGTTTTTCGCATATCGGACAGAATGCCCAATTGATTGCACGCAATTTAATGGAGTACCATGATGGACAGTGACGACGCCCTGAAACTTGAAAACCAGCTTTGTTTTCCGCTCTATGCGGCAGCACGTGAGATCATCCGTGCCTACACACCCCTGCTGGAGCAGCTGGATTTGACCTACACCCAGTACATCACCATGATGGTCCTGTGGGAAAAGCGGCAGGTCAGCGTCAAGGAAATCGGGGAGCTGCTCTTCCTAGATTCCGGCACCCTCACGCCCCTTTTGAAGAAACTTGAGTCCAAAGGATACCTGACCCGCAACCGGAGCAAGGCCGACGAGCGGTCGCTTGTGGTCACCGTAACCGAGCGCGGCCTGCGGCTGAAAGAAGAGGCCCGTGCGATTCCCAAAGCGATGCTGGCCTGTTTCAAGCTCTCTCCGGAAGAGGCGAAAACCCTCTACGATTTGCTCTACCGGCTGATCGATACGGCGAGAAAGGACACATAAAAGGGCCCGTTTCCGAGCCCTTGCATGTCATACGAGTCAAATCGGTCAGTTCTCAGCGGGCAACCGGTAGATTCTCCTGACAAGCTTCATGTCCTCTTCTGACGAATGGGACATGGCAAGCACGACATCAAGGGGAATCAGCTTCTGATTCGCGCCTTGAGCTCCTCTGGATTCCTCCGCCATGTTCACCAATTCTTCGCCCGTCGTCAGATACTCAACCGTTGTGTCAAGAATTTTCGCGATCTTGCAAGCAGTTGTCACTGAAGGATAGATCTGTCGCGAGCGCTGAGTGATGAGCAGGGGATAACTGAGATCCAGTCTTTCCGTTATCGACTTGATGGAAAAGCCCTTGGCTTTCCGCTCCTTGTCGAAACGTTCCCAAAATTTCTCTGCACCAGCTTCTTTCATACGATAAGTAATAGCATAAGTCGTCGAAACTTGACTACTCTTATTATCTCTATTTTCCTTTGAATTTATCGCAATTTTCTCAGAGATACATGGAATATTTTGCACTTTCTCCACATAACCTGAAAATTTTCCATCAAATTGACTGAATTCGGACAAGCAGGGCGTGTTGACCTTGCTGTCGGCTCTTCATACCATCATCTTATGCATAAAACAAATGCCATGAGAATCCTGGAATCTCTCGGTATCTCCTACACAACACAAAGTTACGATTGGGATGAAGACCATATTGACGCAAAGCACGTCTGCGAGGAGCTACACCTCGACCCCGAACAAGTCTTTAAGACAATTGTGTTGGAGGATAGCGACAAACAGAAATTTGTCTTCTGTCTTCCCGCCGAATCTGTCATAAGTATGAAACGCGTCAGGGAAATCACCGGAAGCAAAAGCATCGACCTGCTTCCATTGAAGGATCTGCAGAAAACCACCGGATACATCCGTGGCGGTTGCTCTCCGCTCGGGATGATCCGGAAATTTCCTACCTATATTGAAGAGACGGCCCAGCTGTTCGACACGGTCTACGTCAGTGCCGGCATGCGGGGACTGCAACTTTGCCTGAGACCTGACGACCTGCTGAAGGCCGCCGAGGCCACATGGGCCGATTTCACCCAAGCGTAGCAATCGCCTCAATCTCCACCAAGGCGTCCTTGGGAAGCCTGGCGACCTGCACGGCGCTACGGGCAGGATAGACACCCGAAAAGAAGGTGGCATAGACACCGTTCATCGCTGCGAAGTCGTTCATGTCCTTCAAGAAGACGGTGGTCTTGACGACGGCGTCCATCGTCAGGCCAGCCGCTTCAAGCTGGAAGCGCAGGTTGGCAAGCGACTGCCGTGTCTGCTCCTCGACCGTCCCGGGCATAGCGCCACTGTTCGCGTCGATGGGAATCTGGCCGCTGATGAACAGGAGGCCGCCGACCTTTACTGCCGGGCTGTAGGGGCCAATGGCAGCTGGTCCCTTTTCAGATACAATACGTTCTTTCATGGAAACTCCTTTCCCCCATCATAGCATACCTGGACGAATCTGTTGACTCTCCCGTATTGAAGAGGAACAATGGCCCCTATGGGGCACCAACCTGATCTGCGCCCGGTGGAGAAGCCCGGGCGCATTTTTTCATACTTTTGGAAAGAATGGCCACTCGTGATCCTGTTCTCGATTGCAGGGATCGTCTTCAACCTCGGGCAATCGGTCGTACTGGTGATGCAAGGGAAATTGATCGACACGGTATCGGACGGCTCTCCCTTTCCGGTCGTTCTTCGGGCCACGGGTTCCCTTATGCTCATGGTCCTTTTCTTCCAGGGGTGCCGGTACACAAAACGCTTTGCCATCCGCCACTGGGCCAACCGCACCATCGTCCGGATGCGGCAGGAGGTCTACGACCATCTGGTCAGCCAAAGTCTCAGCGAACTGGAGACAGAACCGATCGGGGATTTGCTGACCAAGGCCGTCGGCGACGTCGACATTTCCGTCGAGGGTATCCGCAAGACCACCACCGAAATCTTCGACACAGGCGTGCTGATGGCCGGCTACGCCGCGACCCTCTGCATCTCCTCCTGGAGCATCACCGCGATGTGCATCTGGTGGATACCGCTTTCCATGTTCCTTGCCTCACGCCTGAAATCCCTGGTGGCCCGGTCGAGCAGGGCCAGCCGGGAGCAACAGGGCCGGGTGACCGGCATGACCTTCGACATGGCCAGCAAGACCGTCCTGCTACGGACCGCCAGCATGGAAGAACCGGTCCTGGCCCAATACCGCCGGGAATTGGAAGTCTTGCAGCGGAAGGCGACGCTCGCCTCTCTCCTGGAAGGCTCGCTCGGCCCCCTCTACCAAGGGGTGGCCAGCATCGGTTTCATTTTCGTCCTCTTCTTCGGAGGCAGGCTGGTGGTCGAGGGCAACTGGAGCATCGGCTCTTTCAGCAGCTACATCCTGCTCTACGCAGCCTTCACCGTGAAGGCAAGCAAGGCCTCCAAGCTCTTCAACGCATGGCAGAAAGCGCAGGTCTCCTTCAGCCGGATCCGGTCCCTGCTGTCGGGACATCCCGAAGAAGACACCGTGATCCGCCATCCGCTTGACCAGGAACGGAACCTGGTGGTCAGCCACCTCTCCTTCCGCTACCCGCAGGAGGACACATGGGTGGTCAAGGACGTCAGCTTCACCGCGAGGCCGGGAGAGGTCATCGGAATCACCGGCCCGGTGGCAAGCGGCAAGTCGACGTTGAACATCGCCCTGGAGGGGCTCTACCCCTATGAAGGCTCGGTCAAACTCGGGGGCCGGGAACTCAGGGACCTGAGCGGTTTCGAACGAGGAACCTTCATCTCCTGGCAAGGACACCAAAGCGAGCTGCTCTCCGCATCCATCCGAGAGAACGTCACCCTTGGGGAAAAGGGGGACATTTCCCAGGTCCTTCGGGATGTAGCCTTCGAGAAGGATCTGGAACAGATGCCGGACGGTGAAGAAACGATGGTCGGCTCCAGCGGGGTACGGCTCTCCGGAGGACAGGGGCAACGGATCAGTCTGGCCCGGGCGCTGTGGCGGAGAAGCCCGCTGATTCTTCTGGACGACCCCTTCGGAAGCGTCGACCTGGCCACCGAGCGGCATATCATCCATTCCCTCCGCACCCATTACAGCCACTCGATCATCATCCTCGTCAGCCACCGGCTGGCCATGTTCCCCGAGACCGACCAAGTGGGCTTCCTGTCCAAGGAAGGACGGCTATCCATGGGAACCCATCAGAGCCAGATGGCGGACAACCCCCTGTATCGGGAAATGTACGAGCTGCAGCAGAGGGAGGAGAAAGACCATGAGAACCGATAACCCGACCCTGCGTGTGGCATGGAACGTGACCAAGGAACACCCATGGAGGATGGTCCTGCTCCTGCTTTTCATCATCCTGGTAGTGGCAGGCGCCCTGCTCCCACCCCAGGTACTCCGCCTGATCATCGATACAAAACTGGTTCCGAAGACCACCGAGGGACTGCTTTCCCTCGCCCTGCTCTATCTTGGCCTGCTGTTGGCAACCAACCTCTTTGATTTCCTCAAGTCGGCCCTGCTGACCGATTACGGACAGCGGCTGGTCTCGGCCCTCAGGGAGGCGATGGCGGAAAAGATGCGCCGTCTTCCCCTCGCCTACTATACCAGCCACACCCCGGGTTCGATCACCAGCCATTACTCGAGCGACGCCGAGCAGGTGAACAGCCTGTTCTCCAACGGCCTGATCAATCTGCTGATCGACCTTTCGAAAATCATCGGCATCTTCCTCTCGATCGCGCTTTTCTCCCGGCTCATGGCGCTGGTGGCCCTGCTGTTCATGACGGTCATGTTCTTTGTCACATTGCACTTCCGGGGAGCGCTCTTCCGTGCCCAGAAGGAAAACCTTGCCCAGCTCGGGAAGGTCAACAGCCACATTTCCGAGACATTGGCGAACATCCACACGGTCAAGGCCTTTGCCCGGGAATCCTACATGGAGGAACTGTACGGCAAGCGGTTATGGGACAACTACGAGACGCTGGACCACGTCAATTTCTACGACTCGCTCTTCCCTACCTTCGTGCAGGTGCTGAAGCACGGTCTGATTGCCGTTGTGATACTGCTTACCTGCAGCCGGTCAGGGCTGCTTGGCATCACCCTCGGCACCTTGGCCGCCTCGATCGACCTGGTCAGCCATCTCTTCCAGCCCATCGACCTGCTGGGTCAGGAGCTGGAAAAGGTCCAGGAGGGCAAAAGCGGACTCGCCAGAATCAACGAGTTCCTCTCCGAACAGGAAGAAGTTGGGAAGGACGAAATCATGACCTGCAGAGACAAGGATTCCGATGGG
>CAJMOS010000008.1 GCA_905215015.1 uncultured bacterium
GGATCATACGCCATTCGTGGCAACATCTTCGATGTGTTCCTTACCTTGTTTTTTAGCCTAGTAGGGTATTTGCTGAAGAAGGGAGGTTTCCCCACGGCGCCAATTGTATTGGGACTGGTACTTGGTAGTATGTTCGAGGGCGAATTCCGACGTGCTGTGAAGCTTGGTGGTGGCAGTATCTCCATTTTCTTTACCCGGCCTGTGGCACTAATACTGATTCTGATTACCTTTGCCGTCCTCCTTTCTTCTCTGGTAAAGGCGGTACGGAAGCATTCCAAGGAGGCTTGATATGAATCAGGCGCTCCTCTATCTGAATTATCCTGAACCTCTGCAAGCAAAAATACGAAATGCTTGTTGGGAGGCAGGATTTGAGCTCTCGGAAATTCATCCTGACGGGTTAGAGCAAGAGGATGCCTGCATTCAGGCCCTACAGAAGGCGGAGGTTGCTTTCCTGGGCGTCTCCGTCCCAATTTCTGCCTTAGAAACTGCGCCCCATCTCAAATGGGTCCATTTCGATTGGGTTGGAATCGAGCAGGTGGTCAGCCAGACTCTTTTTGCCCGAGGTGTTCTCGTGACAAATGGTAGGGGACGCAATTCCATGTGTCTGGCAGAGCATGTCATCTATTTCATGATGACGCTGGCATATGACACTCGAGCCTTTTTTGAGGCACAATCAAATCATTGTTGGAATGTTGTACATTCCCGTCCCTATTCTTCGCTATACAATAATAATCTTTTGCTGATTGGAACAGGAAGCATTTCTCAGGAAGTTGCAAAGCGTGCAAAAGGGTTCAGCATGCATGTTACTGGGTTTGCAAGGAAGCATCATCCAACCCTGGAAAACTTTGATGAAACATATGCAGCGGAAGATAAGGTTCACGTGGAGGACCTTTTGCCGAAAGCGGATTTCGTAGCTCTAACCTTGCCTGCGACACCTCAGAACCATCATCTGGTTTCCTCTCGGTTCCTTGCTACCATGAAGCCGAGCGCTTATTTGATTAATATCAGTAGGGGGGAACTTGTCGATGAAGAGGCATTGGCAGAAGCCCTTCGCAATCACAAGATTGCTGGTGCTGCGTCGGATGTCTTCGAAAAGGAACCGCTACCTAAAGAGAGTCCGCTCTGGAATTTTCCAAATATGCTGATTACACCACACAGCACACCCCAAAACCCAGACAAATATCTCTATCTCACGCAACTTATCATCGAGAACCTTGGCCATTACTTGCATGGAGAGCACCTCCGAAACCAGCAAATGGCAAGCGATGTGTTGGGTTAGTAAATTTTTCGATAATAAAAATGTCGCTACATGTACGGGTTCCTTTCCAATGCAACGGGCTTTGCCTCATGTTGGAGCCGTGCCTGCCGTCTGTAACAACCTCGCTTGTGAGGCGAAAGAAATCTATCAGGCCTGCAAGGAGTGTCGGGCAGTACTTCAATTACTTGAAAACAGAGTGTCGGCACATGCCTCGCATGCCTGCACGGATGACCGCCTCCGCAGATGAGCGTCCCTGAACCATATCAGCCTGCTGTATTGGTACGGTCTGCTGAATTCTCTCAGGAATACCGGACTTGATGAAACGTATTCCGCCGAAGATGTGTTAAAACTGACGAACATCTACCGAATGAATACAGGAGACAAGGAAGGCCCTCGCATCTCCTGGTCCAGTTGATGTTCTGGAGTCCATCTATTACATAAAACCAAGGTTGTTGTGCTGCAAGAAAAACGATAGAAGTCTTTCATTTTTTCAAAAAAAGTGTTGGTCTTTTGAAAGAAATTCACGTTTACGGCGATGTAGTGCGAGTGGGACAATAAAATCATGCAAAGTAACGCGCAAAAACGTATCCCATACATTTTGGTCGGACCGACAGTCTTGCTGTTCACTTGGCTTTTGCTTTATCCGATCGGTCATGTCTTTGCTCTGAGTTTCCAGAAACACTTGCTTTTTTGCCCTGCGGAAGATGGATTTGTCGGCCTTGCCAACTACCTGAACCTATGCAAGGATCTGGTATTCTGGGAGTCCCTCGGCAATTCCTTTCGTTGGGTGGTCTCCGAGGTTGGTCTCCAACTCGTATTCGGCACTGCGCTTGCGTTGCTTCTGAAACAGAAGTTTCATGGATGCAGTTTTTTTCGTGCTCTGCTTTTTCTGCCATGGGCTCTTTCCGGCGTTCTAGTTTCTATGCTTTGGTCGATGATGTATTTCGAGACGGTCGGCGTGTTCAACGATTTACTGCTTCGCTTAGGCGTGATTCATAATGCGATAGCTTGGACGGGTAACATGCATACCGCATTTCCAGCAATCGTCGTTGCAGAGTTGTGGCGAGGTATTCCCTTCTTCGCCATCATGGTTCTTGCTTCCCTTCAGGCGATTCCTTCTGAGCTTTACGAAGCCTGTTGGATGGATGGCGGAGGGCCTTGGGTCGGTTTCATCCATGTCACGGTTCCCTTCATTAAGGAGACGGTGGTGCTGACTACTTTGTTGAGATGCGTCTGGGAATTCAATTCTGTCGACCTGATTCTGAATCTGACAGGGGGAGGCCCAATCCATGTGACAACCACGCTTTCCGTCTATCTGGCCAATACAGCCAGAGTGGATGGCGATTTTGGATACGGAAGTGCGATGGCGGTTATCTCCTTCCTTATCCTTCTGCTTTTTGCATTCGTGTATCTGAAAGCCAATCATTTCGGCCAAGGTGAGGGGGACGTATGATGCATTACTACCAACGACAACGGGTTCGAAACCTCTTCGTCTTGTACATCCTTTTGACAATCGCGACCATCTGGACGCTTTTTCCGCTCTATTGGACGCTGGTGACCTCGTTCAAGAGTGCTTCGCAGATTAGTGCGAAACCTATTACCTACCTAGCAAACCCTGCTACCTTCGAGAACTACCAGAAGGCTTGGAATGTCGGTGGCTTCAGCCACTATTTCAAGAACAGCCTCTTCGTCTCCCTAGTGAGCACAATCTTCACCGTCGTCTTATCCACCATGGATGGCTATGCCATAGCGCGCTTCAACTTCAGGGGTAAGAAACTTTTCATGTTGTTGATGCTTTCCACCCAATTCATCCCAGCTGCGATGCTGATTATTCCCCTTTTCATGATCTATCTGCCCATGAAGTTAATCAACTCCCTCTGGTCTTTGATTATCACCTACACGACATTTCACATACCTTTCAACGCCATGTTGATGAGCACCTTTGTCAAAGGGATTCCTTTCTCGCTCGAGGAGGCGGCGCAGATTGATGGATGTTCCCGGGTTTCCTCATTCTTTCATGTCATGATACCAATGCTATTTCCCGGTCTTGCAGCTATTGCAGTCCATTCCTTCATCTCAAGCTGGAACGAGTATCTGTATGCACTGATGTTTCTAACCAGCAACCGTAAGTACACTCTTCCAATTGGACTGTCGATGACCATCGGGGAGTACAGCATCAACTATGGTCAGTTGACCGCAGGCTCAGTCATCGCCCTAACTCCAATTATTCTCATGTTCATGTATGTGCAGAAATTCATGGTTTCCGGCCTGAGTGCGGGAGCTATAAAAGGATAAAGAAAGGAGGAAGTATATGAAGAAAGTGATTTCATTACTGTGCATGGTTGGAATTGCGGGGCTGTTGTGCGCCCAAGGTCAAACGGAGAAGAAGGTCACGTTAACTTTCTGGGACGAGAATGCAGGAGAGAACAGGACTCCCTATTATGGAGAGCTAATCAACCGATTCAACAGTTCTCAGTCGAATATCGAGGTACTCTATGAAGGCATTCCAGCTAAGAGCGCGAAGGAGAAATATGACGTTGCCATTGCGACGAAAACTACTCCCGATATCGGTCATTGCAATGCTGCATGGGGGTCCAGTTGGGTGGCGCAGAATTGCTTGGTCGACCTTGATCCCTATTTTGTTAAGTGGGACGGAAAGGACGACATCAACCAGAATTATCTTGCGCTGAATAGGGCGCTGGATCCGCAAGGCAGATTGTTCATGATTACCGATACGGTCTCTTCTCCTTTAATGTGGGTCAGAACGGACCTGCTGAAAGCGAAAGGACTCCCGATTCCTTCCTCGTGGGACGAGTTCTTCGATGATGTTGCAAAAGTCACAGACAAGGAGAAAGGTATCTATGGATTCGCAATGCGCGGCGACAAGAGTTGTGCGGTCGAGCTTCAGCATGCCCTCTATGCCTACTCGGGCATTCCTGCTTATTTTGATGAATTGGGAAAGTGCACCATCAATGCCCCCGAACACGTTGAGTTTCTAAAGAAGTACGTGGCTATGTACAACAACCAGACGGCCGAAAGCGACATTACCAACGGATATAAGGAGATGGTTGCGGCTTTCGACGGAGGCTCTGCTGCCATCATTTTCCACAACACAGGAAGCAAGAGCGAGCACAGCAAAGCTCTCAAGCCCGACCAGTACAAAGCTGTGTCTTTCCCGATCTCCCTTCGCGGTACGAAGAGCTATACTGCCGGTAGCCAGGGTGGATACTGCATCTTCAATACCTGCGAGCATCCTGAAGAAGCTTGGACATTCATTAAGTTTATGCTGAGCGAGGAAAGCAATAGCTATTTTAACGAGAAGATTGGTCAGATTCCGATGAACAACAAGGTGCTCAAAGAAGTTTGGGTTGCAGAGAGTCAGTGCACCAGCGAGGCTCTCAGCAACCTTGCTGATCCGGCATGCCATCTCGTTTCTCAACCTAAGTACTTGCCCGACTACTCCAAAATTATGAACAGCATCTTGCCACCGGTCTTCCAGTCTATGCTGGCAGGACAGACTTCTGTGGAGGCCTTTCTTAACCAGTGGGCTGATTTGATGACCGAGGCTGAAAAGGCATATCGTACAGTAAAATAATCAAGAAGATGAGCCGTTGTGGTATGTTCAACCCACACGGTTGCCTTTTGAGCGGGGAGAAACCACATGCGGTTGCGCAAACCCATAAACATATCGTTCCAGACAATGGTGGTGGGTATGTTTCTTCCCCTCATCATCTTGTTGGTTGCCCTGACAGGCTTTGCCTCGTTCCACTTAGCGGAAAAAGCCCAGACGGATACGATTCTTGAGAACACGGGCAACCTCCTGCACCTGAGCTGTGAGTACTTCGACTCCCGGCTCTCCTCCGATCTCGCCATGACCATTGTCAATCTAAGGGATTCGCAACCAGTTTCCTCGATTACTCGGAACATCAACGAGAAGGGAGGTGCAATGCCCAAGGATATCGTAGCTTTGCAAGACTACCTAGATACCTTGTTTTCTCGGGCGTACCCGAGCATCGAGTCGATTGAGATTCATTTCCAGACCCAGCAGGGAGATGTCGCATATCTGCGTTCTTTTCATCAGACAGCCCCAATCTCTCCCGACTGGCATACTTGGCTTTTGGAACCAGAACATACCGTCCTTTGGCACGAATTGGGGTCTGACAAACTTTCGGATGGCAAGGCTCTTGCCTTTGCCTGTTACTGGGCAAAAGTTTTCGATGTGCCATGCTTCATTCGTATTTCCTTTTCAGAACATTCAGTCGAACAGGCGTTCTCTCACTTGTTTTCCACCAATCAAGGCCGCATCATGATTGTCGGACCGTGCTCAGCCTTCATCTTCGACAATAAGAATCACCATGTGGAAGAAGATTCCGGCATCGTTCACAAGATTCGCATGAGTTCGCAACAAAGGGGTTCAATTCATTCCTCTGACCTGTTGGTGGTTTACGACACGCTTGCGATAACTGGGTGGAAGGTCGCCATCAGCTACCAAACTGGCACGATTTACCGTGGCATCTTGGGAATGCGGAGAGTCAACAATGCGATGATTATCGGCATTATCCTACTGTCAATTGGAGCAGCTCTGGCTAGTGCATGGATCATTTCTAGACCTTTGAAGGCCTTCAGCAGGCAGGTCTCCGAAATCGATGTGCGCAATTTGGGTAATAGCACAATTGTGAAGCCACGGGTGATGACTGCAGAGCTGAACTCTCTTTCCGATAGTCTGGAAAATCTGCTGGAACGACTGAAGATGATGATGGAGGAGAGCGAGCGCCATCAAAAGCATCAGCTTCAAAAGGAGAACCGGTTGCTGCTTGCACAAATCAATCCCCATTTTCTTTACAACACTCTCTATGCAATCGCTCAGGAATGCAACATGCAGGAGACCCAGACAGCAAGCGAAATGCTCTACGAACTGGCGGCTTTTTTCCGGTTGGGTCTCAACAGTGGCAGGGAAATAGTTCTGCTTCGCGATGAAATCGAACACACAACCAACTATCTAAAGTTGATATCCCGATCACTTTCCCAGAAACTTTCTTGGAAATTTGATGTGCCTCAGGAACTTCTGGATTGCACATTGCCGAAGATGACTTTGCAGCCGATTGTGGAGAACAGTATCCGCCATGGCATTAGAGAAAAGGAGAGTTCTACCGGAGAGGTAATCATTCTTGCCAGACAGGAGGAGGATTCTCTCTCGATTGTCATTACTGATGATGGTATCGGAATGGATCCTTCGCTTGTTGCGTTGAGACGGCAACTCCTCATCCAAGGTGATTGGCAGAAGGGTTTTGGAATGCAGAACATCAACCAACGCATACATAGCCTGTTTGGACAATCGTTCGGCCTGGAAATCGCAAGCACGCCTGGGATTGGAACCTCCGTCACTATTAGGTTGCCGCTGGTTCATAGCAAGGAGTCAACATGAGAATTGAAGAGGTATTATCGTTCAATCTGGGTTCGGAAGCTGGGCAATTCAAAATCATGCCTGCCAAGTTGGGAACCGGCAGGCGGGGGTTTGTCGCCTTTTATGCGGCATGTTATGATGTGGATGTCCATTACTCGATGTTCGTCCCACCGAATGACATGTTGCATGCAATCTGCTTTACCGATGATGGAACCATCCTTTGGAAAAGGGAAATGGGTATTTGGCCCAGCGCAGCTCTGTATTGTTTTACCCTGGTCGACATGGACGGGGACGGTAAGGATGAAATCTATGTCGTCGACAACTCCGACCCCGAGCATCCCCTGTGGATTGAAGCCTTCGTCTTGGAACGTATGGACGTCCTGACTGGAACGGTGACTGGAACCTGGCAGTGGCCGAACGATGGTGGCACCGATCGGTCGATGTGGTATTTCCGTAATCATGTGTTTGCCGGCTATGTTCATGGAGAACCGGTACTGGTCACTGCCCAGGGCACCTATGCCGACATGCATTTCCAGGCTTACGGCCGCGACATGAAGAGAAAATGGCGGCTGGACATTCCCAAGGATGCCTCAGGAGCTCGAGGTAGTCATTCTTTCCCAATTGTAGATATTGATGGAGATGACGTGGACGAGGTTTTGTGGGGTGAGCGGTGCATCTCCCTTAGGGATGGGCATGAGCTTTTTTGTATTGATCGGGATTCTTGGCGGGGACACTCCGACATGTGCCAACCGGTCTGGGACAAGGTTGGCAAGCGATGGCTAGTCTATTGCAACCGGGAATCAGATGAGCAACAGGGACCACGTATCGGCATGTATGACTCGACTGGAAAGGTCTTGTGGTCCGACGTGGAATGGGGACATATCCACAAAGGCTGGGTCGGCCGCATCGGCGAGCATGGTGAGCTGATTGCCAATGGTATGCGCATCACGGGTCAGAAAAAGGATGCCATCGGCCGCTATTACACAGGTATTACGGAATTTGTCTATGAAGCAATTTCGGGAGAGCCCATTCATCTTTCCTTTAGTCTCTTCGATACCGCTCCAGTGGACATGGACGGTGACGGTCTCGCGGAAATTCTTCGTGGTGTTGCTGGAGGAGATACCGTACTGCTGGACAGGCAAGGAAGGAAATTATTCCATATGGGGGGCAAGGTCGCCATGAACAGTAAGATAATCGATGCGCCGGGAGAACAGGTCATGTGCTACTATCCAAATGGCGACATCAAGCTGTTCTGGGATGCGGATGCCGTCGACAGCAGTGAGGCGAAACGCAGATATGCATCGCCTGTGTATCAACGCAACCAGTATGCTAGGAACATTGAGAACAACATCTGCATGTTGGGAGCCATATGAGCTATCGAATTCTGATTGCGGAGGATGACCGAATCATTCTCAAAGGCTTGATGACTACCTTCCCATGGGCTTCGGAAGGTTTTGAAGTCCCAGAGGGAGTCTCTAACGGACAACAGGCTCTTGCGAGCATCACATCTCGGCACTTCGACATCGTCCTGACCGACATCAACATGCCCCTTGTCGATGGTATCGAGCTAGCTCAGATTGTCAGAGAGAAGAGTTCAGATACCATCGTGATTCTCTTTACCGGGTATGAGTCTTTTTCCTATGCAAAGAAAGCAGTCAAGCTTGGCGTCTTCGATTACCTGCTCAAGCCCGTGAAGCCTCAGGTACTCAAAGAATGCCTCGACCGGGCCAAGGCGAAACTCCAGGAAATCCGCCAAACCGAGGAACGACTTGCTCATAGTCTGCCTCTCTTTCGCCAAAAGTTTCTTGCCCGCCTTTTCACCACTTCTTCGCAGGTTGCTTCCTCTGAGTGGGAAGAGGCCGGCATCCAGAGGTTCACATATCCTTGCATTCCTTTCATCGGCATGATTTCGGACTGGGAGCAACATGACATGGATTGGGATGAAATCCTTTCCTTTCTCGAAGCGGAATTGGAACGAATCAGCCTTGGTGCGATTCCTTTGAAAGAAAACCAAATTTGGGCGCTTGCGCATGGGACGGAAGAGGAACTTGGTCAGAAACTCTCCCGTGTGCTGACGAATTTTTCTGCAAAGTGGAAAGTCTCCCTTCTGTTCTCGGTGGGGCAGCCAGTTTCAGAGGAAAGGGAAATCGCCGATGCCTTCCGAGAGACGGAAAGGCTGGTCGACCAGTACAGGTTCCTCATCCATGATGCGGTGTTGCATGTTTCTGCAAAAGAAGAAATTAGACCGGCCGGTAAGAATGTCGCTTCCCTTGAAAACGACCTGTGGAAAGTATTGGAGGAAGGACGAGAAAATGAGTGTGAAAAAATTCTTTCTGCATTGAAGGATTCCTTTGCTCCTGATGAGCAGGATTCTTATGCAATGAAACTTTTCTTTTCCATTGCCTTTCATGTCGAGCAACTCGTTGGACAGCACATCCTTCCGCCACGAATCATCGACACGAACCACACGATTGAGCTCATCATTCAAGCCGGGTCGGTGGACGAACAGTTTACCGTGCTAATGGATGTGGTTTCCTTGGTTTGCCACGTGATGGAAGAGAAGACCGCAAGCGACCCCATCGGGGATCAAATGCTGGAATTCGTTGACCAACACATCTCAGATTCCCAACTCTCCTTGACGATGCTCGGAGAATACCTTCACAAATCAGTCTCGTACCTGAGTTTGCTCTTCAAGAAGAAGAACGGAATCTCCTTCTCTGATTATGTAGCCACCCACCGTATGGAGAAGGCTCGAATTCTCTTGTGCACAACCAATGAGATGGTGCACACCATAGCCCGCTCGGTAGGTATCGCAAACCCCCAGTATTTCGGTCTGAGGTTCAAGCAGATGTATGGTGCCACTCCCTCTGAATACCGGGAGAAGTTGACGGAAAAGAGCTAAGTTATAGAAGGTGCCCCATCGATATGGGCATGTTTGATGAGCCGATAGGAAGCCATAATGTGTGCAATTCTAATTCAACTCGTTTGGGATTGCACGTATGGATTCCGTTCAGTAATAGCAAGCGGTGCCAATAGTAGGGTGGGTGTTGATTTTTCTCTTTGGTTTGCCTCATTGGAGAAAAGAATAATCCGTTTGACGATTAAATACATGAAAGGATGAGTAGCAAGTGCAAGTACCGATAGGCTTTTGCACTTCCTTCTGGCTCTTGTCTGTCATGGAGCGGTCCCAAGGATGATGTCAGTTCCCGGTGGGCGGCTCCGGATCTGCAGAAAGCGCACCCAGGTCGAAATTGCCCTGCAGCACCTTTCCCTCCTGGTCTTTCATGGCGAGAAGGGTATTGTCAAAGTATTGCTCGAACCAGAGGACCGTACGGTCTTCGAACTGAAAACCGATAGCAGTGGTGAGAAACGGGTTTGCGGGGCTTTTTTGGGGAATACGAGGCCCTTGATGGTTTTTCCATAGCATTCCAAGCCAAGGATGGTTCGTCGTATTCAGTCTTCGGCATCTCCTGGCAGGAGTTGTTGATGTCGACAAAGAAGATATCATCATATTCGTCGCCGTCAAAACCCTGTATCCCCACGACATCGCCATCAGTGAACTCGACAAAAACCCTGTCATAGTAGAAGAGCATGCGGTCTTGGGGAGTTCCGAAGCAGATTCCGATTTCAGGGGTGTACTCCGAATGGAGCTGTTTGATGACTTTTCCGGAGAAATCGAATTTGCCCATCTGTTCCCGCAACGTATCGTGCTGTACGACAAACTTTTCTATCCGACCGAATTTCGTGAGGCACACAGATGCTCCAACCATCATTGCAGGAGTACATAACACAAAAGGCTGCAACAGGTCGGACTATTGCCGACTGTCACAGCCCTTGCGATGCCGCCTAAGCGGAAACGGTTACGCGCGGACGAGGTGGATGGCGAAGCCGTTGACCTCTTCCTTGAAATAGACGACCTTGGTGCCTTTGGCATCCTTGCTGATGGACTCCGGGATGGGATGGAATCCGAACTGGGCGAGGTAGCCGATGGTGCGGTCGACATCGTAGCAGCTGTAGGCCAGGTGACCATTGGTGCCGTAGAACGGCTTGTTCATGATCTCGATCTTTCCATCCATGAAGGTGGAGGAACTGCCGGCCTTGGTGACCGCCATGCCGAGCTTCTCGAACTGGGCGACGGACTTGTCCATCGCTTCGGCGTTCGGGTTGTTCAGGCCAACGTGGACCAGGGTCAGACCCTGCAGGGCTTTCTGGGCATCCTTGCACATCTGGGTGATCTCGTCCCACTTCTCATCGTTGATCTTGTCGGCCTTGACCATCCAGGTACCACCGACGGACAGGACGTTCGGGCACTTGGCGTAGTCGGCCTGGTTGGCGAGATTGATGCCACCGGTCGGCATGAACTTGACGCCACCGAACGGACCGGCAAAGTTCTTCAGCATGGCGACGCCACCGGAGGCCTCGGCCGGGAAGAACTTGACGACGGACAGACCACGCTTGATAGCCTGCTGGATCTCGCTCGGAGTGCAGAGTCCGGGGGAGACGGGAACCTGATGGGCGATGCACCAGTCAACAACTTCCGGATCGAAACCAGGGGAGACGATGAACTTGGCTCCGGCCTTGACTGCGGCCTCGGCCTTCTCGACAGAGAGCACGGTACCGGCACCGACAAGCATGTCGGGATACGCCTTCGCCATGGCTTTGATCGCCTCTTCGGCGGCGTCGGTGCGGAAAGTCACCTCGGCGGCGGGGATTCCGCCCTCAACCAGCGCTTTGGCGAGAGGGACGGCCTTCTTGGCGTCCTGGATTGCGATGACAGGGATGATACCGATATCGTGGACTCTCTTCGCAAAATCTTCGAACATAGCAAAACTCCTTGTATTACATGGAAATTGAAACGATGTTCCAAATATTGACAGCTAACAGAATACACCTTAGTATGATTGAGCGCAAGTATTGTATCTGTTTATCGATATCATGAAATTTTCGGAGGATATTACTATGGGTAAGTTTGTCACGTTCGGTGAAGTCATGCTCAGGCTGAAGTCTCCGCGCCACGAGCGCTTCTTCCAGTCCCCGTCTCTCGAGGCCACCTTTGGCGGTGGCGAATGCAATGTCGCCGTCTCTCTCGCCATCCTTGGCAAGGACGCGCAGTTCGTCACCTCTCTTCCCGACAACGCTATCGGCGAGAGCTGCCTGCGTGAAATCCGCAAGTACGGCGTCGACGTGAGCGCCATCAACAAGGTCGCCGGTTCCCGCCTTGGCATCTACTATCTTGAGACTGGCGCCATGCAGAGACCGAGCCTCGTCGTCTATGACCGCGCCCACAGTGCCTTCGCCGATGCGAAGGCGTCTGACTATGACTTCGCTTCCATCATGAAGGACGCCGAGTGGTTCCACGTCACCGGCATCACCCCGGCTGTCAGCCAGGAAGCGGCTGATGCCGCCCTTGCCGCCATGCAGGCAGCCAAGAAGGCCGACGCCACCGTTTCCATCGACCTGAACTTCCGCAAGAAGCTCTGGAAGTATGGCAAGACCGCTCCCGAGGTCATGAGAGAGCTGACCAAGTACGCTGATGTCGTCATCGCCAACGAGGAAGACATCCAGAAGTGCCTTGGCATCGAGGCCAAGGTCGACGTCACCAGCGGCAAGCTGGACACCGATGTCTACAAGGAGCTGACCGCCGAGGTCAAGAAGCAGTTCCCCAACGTCAAGATTGTCGCCGTCACGCTCCGCGAGAGCCACAGCGCCGACTTCAACGGCTGGAGCGCCGCGCTTTCCGGCAAGACCGGTTTCTACGTTTCCCGCCACTATGAGATGCATGACATCATCGACCGTGTCGGTGGTGGCGACAGCTTCGCGGCCGGTATCATCTATGCCCTGTCCACCTACAAGGATGACGAGCAGTATGCGATCAATTTCGCCGTCGCTTCTTCCTGCCTGAAGCACAGCATCGACGGAGACCTGAATCTCTCCACGTTGAAGGAAGTCGAAGCCCTGGCCAAGGGTGACGGCAGCGGAAGAGTGCAGCGCTAACCTGATCTTTTTGCTCTGCGAGTCCCGGAGTTCTTTGTGAGCTCCGGGATTTTTGTATTCCATGAAAAAATCAATTTTCTGCATGAAATATCTAGACAATTGGCATTCTCTGATGGCATAAACAGAGGAAAAGGATTGCAACGATGTGCGGAATTGTCGGATATGTTGGTCATCGGCAGGCTGCTCCCCTGCTCCTGGAGGGATTGTCGAAGCTTGAATATAGAGGGTATGACTCCGCAGGTCTGGCAGTCCGGGACGGGACGAGGCCGGTAGTCGTGGTCAAGGCGGTCGGCAGGCTGGTCAACCTTTCCAACAAGGTGGACGGGGGCAAGACGCTTCCGGGCACCTGTGGGATCGGCCATACCCGCTGGGCCACCCATGGCGAGCCAAATCTGACCAACGCCCATCCCCATGTCTCGTCCAACTGCATGGAGTCCGGTGCCGGTCCCGTCGACTCCGAGGTGGTGGGCGTCCATAACGGCATCATCGAGAACTATCAGGAACTGAAGGAAAAGCTGTTGCGCCACGGCTATCGCTTCTACTCGGATACCGACACGGAAGTGCTGATCAAGCTGGTGGACTATTACTACAAGAAATACAAGATGGGGCCGGTCGACGCCTTGGCGAAAACCATGGTGCGTGTCCGCGGCTCCTATGCCTTGGAGGTGATGTTCGCCGACTTTCCCGACGAGATTTATGTCGCGCGGAAAGACAGCCCCATGATCATCGGGGCCGGCAAGGACGAGCACTTCATTGCATCGGACGTTCCTGCCGTGCTCAAGCATACCCGGGATGTCTACTATTTGCAGAACTTGGAGATGGCCCGGATCACCGCCAATGAGCTCTCCTTCTACAACCTCGACGGCGATACGGTCGCCAAGGAGCCGACCCATATCGAGATGGACACCGAGGCGGCGGAGAAAGGGGGATATCCCCACTTCATGCTGAAGGAAATCCATGAGCAACCGAAGGTGGTGGGGGACACGCTCCGTACCTATATCGCCGGTGAGGGAAAGAAGCGGCGGATCGACCTCTCCGGCATCGGGTTGACCGACGACCTGATTCATTCCCTGTCCCGGCTCTATTTCGTCGCTTGTGGCTCGGCCTGGCATGTGGGCATGGAAGTCCAGTATGTCATGGAGGAGTTCACCGACCTTCCGGTGAGATGCGAGTTCTCGTCCGAATTCCGGTATCGGAAAATCAAGCTGGACCCGGATGGGCTTGTGGTGGTCATCTCCCAGTCCGGAGAAACCGCGGATTCCCTGGCGGCGCTCCGCCTCGCCAAGGAGAAAGGGGTGAAGACCTTGGCAATCGTCAACGTCGTCGGCTCCTCGATCGCCCGCGAGGCCGATTTCGTCATGTATACCCATGCGGGTCCCGAGATTTCCGTGGCCACCACCAAGGCGTACAGCTGCCAGCTGGTCTGTGGCTTTCTGCTTTCCCTGGAATTCGGCAGGGTTCGGAATACCTTGCCGGAGGCGGACTACTATCAGCGCGCCATCGACGAGTTGCTCACCATCCCTGAGAAAATCGGCAAGATCCTGGAGGACAAGGAGCGGATCCAGTGGTTCGCCGCCAAGTTCGCCAGCGCCCACGATATTTTCTTCATCGGCCGAGGCATCGACTACGCCATCTGCCTGGAAGGGAGCTTGAAGATGAAGGAGGTTTCCTACATCCATTCGGAGGCCTACGCAGCAGGGGAGATGAAGCATGGCACGATCAGCCTGATTGAGAACGGTACGCTGGTCATCGGTTCCCTTTCCCAGAGCGACCTCTACGAGAAGACCCTGAGCAACATGGTCGAGTGCAAGAGCAGGGGAGCCTATTTGATGGGGATTACCGAATACGGCAAGTACGACGTGGAGGACTCGGCCGACTTCGTCGTCTATATCCCCAAGGTGGACGAGCATTTTGTAGGCAGCCTGGCGGTCATCCCCCTGCAGCTGCTTGGCTACTACACCTCGGTGGCGATGGGACTGGACGTCGACAAGCCCCGGAACCTCGCGAAGAGCGTCACCGTGGAGTGAGATGCTGGTTCCCGCTTGCTCCTTTGTCCCCTCGGCGGATATCATCGACACATGAATTTTGCAACTGACGCTAAGATGTTGAGGGAAAGCGGGCTGTTGGCACGGCTTGCGGCATGGGACCTTGTGGTCGTCGAGACCCGTGGAAAGGAATGCTATTGCTACTGTCTGGAGGACCTGCTCCTTGCCTATCCTGGCCTGAAGGGATTCGGCAGCTTTGTCCGCAGCTACCAAGGCGCGAGAGCCGACTCTTCTCCCCTTGAGCAGTTCAATGAAAAGATTACCCAGGATCTGGTCATCATCAGCTTTGACGGCGAGGCAAGGGTCATGCGCAAGTACCCGTTGCAGGACCCCCAGCCGCTTGCGGATACCGCCCAGGCGGACGACATCTGCCGGGCTCTGCTTGCCGCCAAGCCAATCTTCGACCAGTACCCCGCAAAGGCTGCCTGGTGCGAGGCAAACCATCTGGCGGGAGAAGTGGAGAACTGGGCTCCCAAGGTGTCGCTGGAGGGGAAGGTGGGGGTCTGCGAGGCCTCCAAGCTCGATCTTTCCACCGACTGGGCTGTCGCCACGCTCCGGGACGGGGACGTGGTCGGCAAGCTGGTCCAGAAACGCCAGCCGGACACCCTGGTGAAGGTGAGCACCTTCGTGTGTCCGCTTCCGCTGGGACCGAAGTATCCCATGGCGCAACTTTTGTACGACGTCACGAGGAAAGCTCCGATCAACGCCTTCATGGTGGATGATTTTGACAAGGAGCATACCAGCTTTGTCGACCATTTCATCTCCTACTGCGCCCAGGATGGAATTCCCGGGGCCATGGTATGCAGGGACGAGAGGGCCTACTTCCTGTACCAGGAGGTGGCCCGTGTCCTTGGCTTCAAGATTGCCTTGGACAGGGGGGCTGACCAGGAGATGGACGCGGTCAGCGAGGGCTACGTCCACGCCATGGCCGACATGATGCGGCAAGGGGAGGAGGACCACCACTGCCATCATGACCATGAGGGCGGGCATTGCCACTGTCATGACCACGAAGGAGGAGGCTGCGGGTGCCACCACGACCATGATGGCGGGCACTGCCACTGCCACGAGTAATGGGCATGCGGCAATGAAAAGAGGGGAGCCAAGCTGTCTTGGCTCCCCTCCTCGCATCCCCAGTCTGTTTCGGTCAGTTTTGCTCGTAGCCGAGTTGCTTGGATAGGTTCATGCACTCGTCCATGATGGTCTTGGTGTATTTCTCCCGTTCGCCCATGTCGAAGCGGAAGAGAGGCCACGACACGCTCATCGCCGCCACGACGTGACCGGAGTAATCCCGGATTGGCGCCGCGATGCAGAACGTCCCCATCTCATGCTCCTCGTCGTCACAGGCCCAGCCCTGCCGTTTGACCTGCTGGATTTCCGCCCTCAGGGCGTCAATCGTGCGGATGGTCTTTGGAGTGTAAGGCTTGAGCTTGACAATTTGCAGATAGGTCTCGACTTCCTTGCTGTTCATGCCGCTGAGCAGGATCTTGCCGATACCTGTGCAGTACAGCGGAATCGATTTGCCGACCCGGCTGTACATGCGGATGGTGTAGGAGGACTCCTTCTTCATGACATAGACCGCGTGGTAGTCGTCCAGGATTCCCATGTGGACCGTCTCGCCAAAGGTGTCGCAGAGCCGCTGGGCGACAGGGCTCGCGCTATCCATCAGGTCGAGATGCTCCAGAGAGTGGGATCCTACCGAGAACATCTTCAAGGTCAGGTTGTACTGGTCGGCCGGGTCACGGTTTACGTAACCCAGGCCGATCAGCGTGTTCAAGAACCGAAGCAACGTCGCCTTGGGCAAGCCGGTCTGGCGGGACAACTGCTCCAGATTGGTCCTTGGCAGGTGCGCCAGGGCTTCCAGGATAGCGATAGTACGTACGACTCCGCTTGTCTGCTGCTTCTCGTTCTCGACCATTAGTTGCCCTCGAAGTACCGTTTGGCGTTGTTGAAGCTGATGTCGCTCATCATGCCTCCCACCAAGTCCATGTCGGCCGGGAACTCGCCCTGCTCGATCCAGGTTCCGACCACGTTGCAGAGTATTCTTCTGAAGTACTCGTGGCGGGAATAGGAGAGGAAGGAACGGCTGTCGGTCAGCATGCCGACGAAGCGGCTGAGCATGCCGGTGTTTGCCAGCGTCTTGATCTGATACTCCATGCCGTCGCGGTGGTCGATGAACCACCAGGCGGAGCCAAGCTGCATCTTGCCCGGGATGTCACCCTGGTAGGCGCCCATGATGGTGGCGAGCGAGTAGAAGTCGCCGGGATTCAGGCTGTACAGGATGGTCTTCGGGACGCTGTGGCTGGCGGAGAGGTTCCGCAGGAAAGCGACAAGGTCAGCCGCCTGGTTGACGTCGTGGCTGGCGTCGAAACCCGTATCCGGTCCCAGTTTCTCGAACATCGGCTGGTTCAGGTCCCTGATCGAATTGAGGTGCAGCTGCATGGCGATGCCACGTTTGGCCAAAGCCTTGGCAAGCTCGGTCATGACGTAGGTCTTGTAGGCATCGACTTCCTCGGTGTTCAGTTCTGCCCCCTCCATCTTCTTCCGGAAGATCGCGTTGACTTCCTTGACGCTCTTGAAGGTATGCGGCGCGCTGATCAGGGCATGGTCGCTGGCGCGGCAACCCATCTCGACGAAGAAGTCCAGCCTCTTGACCAAGGCCTCCACCATGTCCTCGGCGCTCTGAATCTCCATATGGGCGGCCTGGGCTAGCTTGGGTACATAGTCGGCGAAAGTCGGTTTCTCGATCTGCACAGCTTTGTCGGGGCGGTAGGAGGGAATCACCTTGGCCGGGCACTTGCCCTGCTCGCGGATGATCGCATGGTACCTCAAGTCGTCCGCCGGATCATCGGTCGTGCCGACGGCGTAGACCTTGAACTTCTTCATGATGCCGTAGACATCCAGCGTGGGGTCGCTCTTGAACTTCTCGTTCGCCTCGTCGTAGATGGCTTTGGCGTTTTTGGTGTTCAGCGGCATGTCGATGCCGAAGTAGCGCTTCAGCTCGAGGTGGGTCCAATGGTGGACAGGGTTGCCGATGGCTTCCTCCATCGTCTTGGCCCAGGCCTGGAACTTGTCCCACGGGTCGGCGTCGCCGGTAATCAGCGCCTCGTCAAAGCCCATGGCGCGCATCAGCCTCCACTTGTAGTGGTCGCCGCCAAGCCAAGCGTCGGTGATGGTGGAGAAGCGCTTGTTCTCAGCAATCTGCTGGGGAATCAGGTGGCAGTGATAGTCAAAAATCGGCATATCCTTGGCGTACTCAAAGAACAAGGTTTTCGCCGTGTCGTTGTCCAGCATGAAATCCTTGTCGTCCATAAATTCCTTCATAGAATGACTCCATCTTTGAACAGAGAGATCTCCGCGTATCCGTTCTGCTCGTTCTTCGTGCGATATGTGCCGTTGGCACAATCCTCAACCAATTTCAGCAAGTCACGGGTGACCACGTCCGCATCTTCCTCCAGCAGGCGGCCGGCATTGAAATCAATCCAGTTGGCCTTGTGGGTTGCCAGCGGGGTGTTGGTGGCGACCTTCATGGTCGGAACCGGAGCGCCGAGCGGGGTTCCCCGCCCCGTGGTGAACAGGATCAGGTTGCAGCCCGCCGCCGTCAGGGCAGTGGTGCTGACGATGTCGTTGCCCGGTCCGGTAAGCAGGTTCAGGCCCGGGGTGGAGACGCGCTCTCCATAGGCAAGCACGCCCTTGACCACCGCCTGTCCGCCCTTCTGCACACAACCGAGGCTCTTGTCCTCGAGCGTGGTGATGCCGCCGGCCTTGTTGCCTGGGGAGGGGTTCTCGTAGACCACCTGCCCATGCTTGACGAAATACTCCTTGAACCCGTTGATCATGCCTACCGTCCTGTCGAAGATGTCCTTCGAGTCGGCGCGGTCCATCAGCACCTGCTCCGCTCCGAACATCTCCGGGACCTCGGTCAGGATGGCGGTGCCGCCCATGGCGGTCAGCGCGTCGCAGAAACGGCCGACCAGCGGGTTGGCGGTGATGCCGGAAAGCCCGTCGGAGCCACCGCACTTGAAGCCCACGGTGAGCCTGCTCATCGGAACCTCCTGGCGCTTGTCCTTTGCCATGGCCTCGGCGATTTCGCCAAGCAGTTGCTTTCCCGTAGCGAGCTCGTCGTCCACGTCCTGGCAGACCAGGAACTTCACGCGGCTCTCGTCAACCTTGCCGACCAGTTCCCGGAAGGACGCAGGGGTATTGTTCTCGCAACCCAGCGAGAGGACCAGGACGCCACCGGCGTTGGGGTGGTGGACCAGGTCGGCGAGAATGGTGCGGGTGGCCTGATGGTCTTCGCCCAGCTGGGAGCAACCGTAGGGATGGCTCCAGATATGGACTCCATCGACCTTCAGGTTCTTTTCCGCCCAATCGACCAGCTTCATGCCGATGCGGTTGACGCATCCGACAGTAGGCACGATCCACAGTTCGTTGCGGATGCCGATACGCCCATCGGAACGGACATAGGCTTTGATGGTGGGCACCTTCCCTTTGTAAGAGTCGGCCAGTTTGGCCGCCTTCTCCTTGAAGCCTTCCGCGATTTCCGGATGGTAGGTGTAGGCCGCCTGCTCGGAAAGCAGGGTGCGCAGGTTGTCCGTATGGACATGCTCGCCCTGCTTGACCTCATGCTTGGCAGCCCCGATCTGGTATCCGTACTTGATGACCGGCTCTCCCTCGCGGATATCCTTGAGGGCGATCTTGTGCCCGGCGGGAATATCCTCCAGCGCGGTGACGGTCACGCCACCGACGCTGAGGGTCTCGCCTTTGGCCACCGGCTGGATGGCGACGGCAACACTGTCCAGAGGAGAAATTCTCAGGAGTTTGTTCACCATCGCTTACTTCACCAAATCGGCAATCGCCTGTTTCATGCCTTTCTTCTGGATGGCGTCAAGGCTCGATGCCACCGCCTCTTCCAGACCGGCGAGCTTGGTCAGGTCCTGTCCCCAGAAAGCGGTGTGGGCCAGCGTCTCATGGGCGAGCGCCTTCGGGTCGTTGGTCTTCTTGTAGAGGTCCTCGAAGAAGTGGAGGGCGCTCTCGTCGTCCTGGATCGAGTAGGGCTTGCCATCGCGCATGCCGGTCATCTGCCGGTCATGGACGTCCTTGCCGTTGTAGAACGCGATCAGACCTGCGATGGAGAAGGAGAGCACGGCCGGAGCCTTGCCGAACTTCTTCTCATAGCCAAGCACGGAGGGAAGGTCGCGGGTCTTGAACTTGCTGGTGCTGTTCAGCGTGATGGAGAGCAGCATATGGTCGACAAACGGGTTGTCGAAGCGGGCGAGCACGTCCTCGGCGTACTCCTTCAGCATGTTGGTGTCACCATCCATCGAGGGGATGATCTCGTC
The DNA here is from genome assembly GCA_905215015.1 of uncultured bacterium. Taxonomy (GTDB): domain Bacteria; phylum Spirochaetota; class Spirochaetia; order Sphaerochaetales; family Sphaerochaetaceae; genus RUG023. Next base: position 20,041 of record CAJMOS010000008.1, read on the forward strand.
GAACAGGCCCTTGCGGATGAACTTGATCAGGGTCGGGTCCTCGATGCAGTCGCGGACGATATCCTGGCCTGCAAGGAAGCTGGAGGGGACGAACATGGTATGCGTGCCGTTCAGGATGCGGACCTTGCGGGTGCGGTAGAAGCTCTGGTCGTCGGTCCAGACCACCTTCAGGCCGGCCTTGTTGAAGGGCAGCTCGTTCTCGTAGCTGTGCGGCGCCTTGTGGCACTCGATGACCCACAGGTGGAAGATCTCGGCGGAATCGAGCAGGTTGTCCTTGTATCCGAGCTTCTCGCAGATTTTTTCAGCTTCGGCTTTCGGGTAGCCCGGGACGATGCGGTCGACGAGGGTGCAGCAGAAGTCACAGGACTCCTCGACCCACTTCACGAAGGCATCCTCGAGTTTCCACTCGGCGGCATACTGGAGGATGATCCGTTTCAGGTTGTCGCCGTTGGCCTCGATCAGCTCGCACGGGATGAAGACCAGACCCTTCTTCGGGTCGCCCCCGAAGTGCTTGTAGCGGCGGTACAGGAACTGGCAGGCCTTGGCAGGGTAGGATGCGGGGGGCGTGTCGGTCAGCTTGCAGCCCTCGGCGTAGGAAATGCCGGCCTCGGTCGTGTTGGAAATCACGAAGCGGAGCGTGTCCAGGTCGGCGTAGGCCATGTACTTCTGGTACTGCTCGGCGTCATACGGGTTCAGGCACTCCTTGACGCTGGTGATGATGCGGGTCTCCACCGTTGGCTTGCCATCCTGCATGCCACGCAGAACGGTGGTGTACAGGCCTTTCTGGTTGTTGATGAAATCACCCATGCCGCGGGCAAGGGGCTGCACCAGGACGATGTTGCCGTTGAAGTCGGTCTTCTCGTTGAGAATGTCAAAGTGCCAATCGACGAATGCCCTCAGGAAGTTGCCTTCTCCGTACTGCAGGACGCGGACGGGACGGTCAACGGGTTTCTGAACATCAAGAATGTTTTTCATATTCAATTCTCCTCAAAAACTTTATGTGCGTAAATTTCTTTAGAAGCAGTAAAAGTATACACGAACATCATAATTTTTGAAACATTATTTCATTGCCAAAACCGGGCTATAGGCTCGCTCACGCCATTCATTCACGGGAGACTATCCCTGGCGAATCTTTTGTTGGAACCGCTTCTTGTGATAAACTGGACAAAACCGCACTCATTTTGGATTTAAGGGGCTTGTGCATGGATAGAAAAATTGGACTGGTCTTGGCATCGATTCACGCCGGACTCTCCCGAAGGGTGTGGCGGCAGATTGCCGCGATCGCCCAGGGCCAGGGGGATACGTTGTTTGTCTTCCCCGGGGGAAGACTCTCGAGTCCGGAGAACTACGAGTACCTGCGCCAGATCGTCTATCCGCTTGCCTCGTCCACCAACATACAGGGCTTGATCAGCTGGAGTTCCACCCTTGGTGGATTCGTGCCCCTTTCCGAGGTGGTTTCCTTCCACCGGTCTTTTGACGTCCCGTTCGTCACGTTCGGCCTTGAGGTGCCCGGCCATCCGTATGTCGGGTTTGATTCCTTCCATGGCGTCATGGGGGGAGTGGAGCATTGCATCAAGGTCCACGGGGCGAAACATATCGCTTTCATCCGCGGGCCGCAGAACCACCCGGGGGCACAGGAGCGCTACGATGGCTTTGTCCAGTGTCTGAAGGACAACGGCATCTCCTTTGAGGAGCGTCTGGTCTCCTCTCCCCATTCCTGGTCCGAGGGAAAGCAGGCGATCCTGGAGCTGTTGGATGCCCGCCGTCTGGTTCCTGGCAAGGATTTCGACACACTGGTCTCTTCGAGCGACATGATGAGCTTCGAGGCGGGAAAGGTGCTTGAGGAGCGTGGCTACCGTATTCCCCAGGATGTCCGCATGGTGGGATTCAACGACACCGCCGAGAGCCTGTTCCTTCGCTGTCCTTTGACCACCATCCACATGCCTGTCGAGGCAATCTGCACCTACGCGACGGAGGATATCACCCGCCTGATGGACGGAACCCCGGTGGAAAAGCAGCATGTCGTGCTTCCCATGCCCTTGGTCATCCGGCACTCCTGCGGATGCCGGCATCCCTTCGGGAAAGGCGTCGAGCGCCTTGCCCACAATCCGCCTGCCTTCCAGTCGTGGCTTGGAGAGCGGTTCCCCCGGGACTTGGTCGACCGCTTGGTGGGGAACTTGCAGACAGGCGAGGATGTCGAGGATGTGCTGTACGCCTACTTGAAGGAACATGAGGGGGATAGCCTGTTCGTCGAGGAGGCGATTTCCCTGTATGACCATCTCTATCAGGATTCCAAGACTGTCCGTACGCTCGAGGTGGCTCTTCTGCGGGCAAAGGTCCGCCTGGACAACGAGGACCGGTACGAGAACCAGCAGCGCAGCGAGCAGCTGAACATGCTGAAGAACCGCCTGCTCTGCAGCCGTTCTTTGGGGGAAATCATGCCTATTTGCCAGCGGACGCTTCCAGCCTTGGGTGTCCCTGGCATGTACCTGGTGTTCCGCGACAACACCGACAGCCTGTTCATCGGCGGCTTCGAGCGTGGCATCCTCTACGACAGGCAGGAACATTTCCCATCGGAACGGGTGCTTCCCGAGGCGATGGGAGTCGCCCTCTCCAAAGGTACCTATATCGTCGAACCGCTTTTCATGGAGAACCAGCCGCTCGGCTATGCGGTGTTGAAGGTGGAGGCCAACCGGTGCGAAGGGGTGTTCCTCGAGGAGTTGCGTACCGCGCTTTCCTCGGCGGTCAAGGGAACCCTCCTGTTTGAGGAGGCACGCAAGGCGAAAGACGATGCGGAGCGGAGCGAGCAGTTGCGCGGCGAGTTCCTGGCCAACGTCAATGACAATATCAGCGGACCTTTCTCCGAGCTGATCCAAAGCGCCACCGATCCGGAGCAGAAGCTCAAGATGCGCAGGATCATGCACCTGTTCGAGCTGACGCTGACGCACGTGGATGTGGACGAGATGAGCTACCAGCTGACCAGCTATGATTCCATGCCGCCGGTCTTCATCGACGAGGAGGCGACGAAGCGGATGCTGGATACGCTGGAAGAGTGCATGCCGGGCAAGGAGATGGCGAAAAGCTATCGGGCAACCCTGGACGGCCTGGAGATTACGGTGGGAACTACCGACGGCACGTGGAATCCGGCAGCTTGGAAGGGGGAACTCGCCATGGGCCTGGTCGAGCGCCTCTGCCTGAACCAGGCGGGGTCGCTGAGCTTGCGCGAGCATACTGCCGCCATCATGTTCCCTTGGCCGACTTTGAGGGCCTCCTCACCGATGGTCGCCCCCCATCGCAAAGGGGAGGTCTGGTATCTTGGCGAAAGGGGGGACAAGCTCCCCGGCCTGCTCGAGCGGGAGCGCTTCATCAACGTGAAGGATTTTGGCACGGTCCTGCCGATGATTGGGGAATGCGCGGCTGTGGAGATTGACGCGGACAAGCGTTCCTATGAGTACCAGCTTGCCATCCATTTGCTGGAGAAGCTGCCTTCGGCCGACAAGCTTCCGGTGCTCTGCCTGCACTATCCTTCGGGGAGCAAGACGATTCTTGACGCGTTGAAGAAGGGTGACTCCGCGGCGGGCAGCCAGGTAATCGCCGTTCTGGGGGCATTACCCTCCGGGTTGGAAAAGCTCGCCATTCCCAGCGATTTCCACCAGTTCCAGGATATCGTCTCGTTCGAAAACCTCGAGGCCAAGGCGAAGCCGGCCCTTTGCGTGATGGATCGGGTCGACAAGGACTTGGTCTCTGCCATCAGAAGCAGGAGCCAAGTGCCGATTTTGGTCATGCAGGAGAAATTCAGCGGCGATGAGGCCGATGCCCTTTCCTCGGTTCCAGGTCTTTCGATCGCCAACACCTGTATCGCCCAGAGCGGCGATTTCCTGCACCGCTTGCAGGAAATCATCAGCGGGGCGGAGATGCTCGCCCCTCTGACCGGGGTGCTGGTCAAGCGTGGGGTCGTCTTCCTGAATGTTCATGCCACCGAGGCGATCAGCCGCTGGCAGCTTGCCGAGGCGATCAACGTCAGCGAGGATTACCTGACCAGGATTTTCCGCAAGGACCTTGGGCTTTCCCCGTGGGACTACCTGACCAGGCTCCGCATCGATATCGCCAAGAAGCTGTTGCGTCAGACCACCTTGACGGTGGGCGAGGTGGCAGGTCGTTCCGGATTCCAGGACCAGGCCTACTTCTGCCGCGTCTTCAAGAAGGCGACTGGAGTGAACCCCGGCAAACTCAGGCAACGATGACCGCCGATTGACGAAACGGGAAGGAATGCGTATCTTTCCAATTGGTTAGGGGTATCTAACCATTGGAGTTGTCTATGGGTACTGCAATTGTGCTTCTCGTCGTATTGTTGGTGGTTCTGCTCGCCGTTCGGGGCACGGTGAGGAAGATGCTCTATGGCGGAGGCTGCTGTGGAGAAAAGGACAGGGTCAAAAGCATCAAGGTCGCTGACCAGGATTCCTCCCACTATCCTTATCGTTACAACTTGACCATCGAAGGCATGACCTGCTCGAACTGCAAGCGCCACGTCGAGAACGCGCTGAACAAGTTGGACGGCGTCTGGGCCAAGGTCGACCTTGGCAAAGGCAGTGCCGATGTCCGGGCCAAGCAACCCCAGGACGAGCAGGTTTTCCGCAAGACTGTCTGGGAAGCCGGATATCAGATGACGGGTTGCGAACAGCAGAAGGCGTAAGCCACTACATAGTCCTTCCGAAGCAAGCATCTTGGCGTGACAGGGAATGGAAGTACGGAAAAGAACAAAGGAATCAAGAATTCCCTAACTTGTTGTGAAAAACTGATGTACACTGCAAGAACAGGTACACCACATGAGCAACAAGAAATCACGCAGATATGAAGAGCAGGTGTCGGTCGTCCGCCAACGTCTGAATGGACGCGACTATGTATTGGGACTCGATCTTGGCGTAGGATCCATCGGTCTGGCCGTGGTCGCACAAGACGCAATCAACGATACGCTGTATCCGACCGATATCGTTTTTACCACTTCACGTATCTTCACGCCTTCAAAAGGCGCGGCTGAGAGGCAGCTCAGCAGAGGCCAACGCAACGCCATCCGGCACAAGAGACATAGATTGCAATACCTGTGGAAGCTGTTGGCAGAGCGTCAGCTGATGTTGCCATATTCCGAGAAAGAAACCCCTGATCCAGCTGTCCTCCGGTTTCCGGAAGAGGTGAGAAGGGAAAATCCGTATGACCTTCGTCTGAAAGGCCTCAAGGAACAGCTGACGTTGCCTGAAATTGGGTATGCAATCTACCATATCGCCAACCATCGTGGTTCCTCTTCCATTCGCACTTTCCTCGACGAGAAGGAAAGCGCCGAGGAAAAGAAAGCCAAAGAGCAAGAGCGCAAGGCTGAAGAAATTGCAAAAACGAAAGGGCTTTCAACCTTTATAGAGGTGATTACCGCGTTCAATAATGAGGGCCTTGTCGGCTATCGCAATATAAAAAAACGAATGGATTCAGCTATTCCCATGCCAACAAGGGATATCATCTTGAACGAATTAAATAAACTTCTGAAGACACAGAAGCAATTTTATCCAGAGCTTGATGATGCATACTGTGACAGGATTTGCGATGCGGTGATGTATGAGAACGAGAAAATCGTGCCCGAAGCGGGTTCTTGTCCCTATTTTCCCAACGAGCAGAAATTGCCGAAATGCCATTTCCTGAATGAGGAACGGAGACTGTGGGAAGCTTTGAACAATGCGCGTGTATGGATGCCTGTCCAAGTTCCTGGGCAACGGATTGTTCGACGAGAGGAGCGTCCGTTTACCGATGAGGAACGCAAAGTATTCTTTGCCCATTTGCGCGAGGGGGAGAACTTGAATGTCACATTGGTCAAGAAGCTGTTCCCGAAATACAAGATTGCAGACCAGATATTGCTTCAAGGCAAGATGAGGGACAAACAGGAAATCAAGGGCTTCCGATTCAAGACGTTGGAGAACAAAGGCTTTTGGAAACGCTTCAGCGAAGACCAGCAGGACGACTTTTTCGCTACATGGACCAACACCCCTGATGACGAGAAGTTGAAAAGAGTGCTGGAGTCATCACGCTTCGGCCTGTCTGCGCAGGAAGCTGACGACGCCCTGAATACGGTCCAGCTTGTCGGTGATTATGCGCCGATTGGCAAGACGGCGATGATGCTGATTATGAAGCATTTGGAGGATGGAGCAACTTACACAGAAGCTGTTCAACAGTGCGTGGATGATGGTGAACTACAGGAGCAGGTCACAAAAGAGGTCTTTGACAGGCTTCCCTATTATGGCCAAGTTGTTCCCTACACCACCCAGGCAATCATGGGCAAAGCCTGGCATAGTGCATTTCGTGACAAAGTTGATACTCCGTCATTCACAAAGCCTGATGTGAACTTCCTCGAACAAAAATACGGAAGAATCGCCAACCCTGTCGTCCACCAGACATTGAACGAACTGAGGAAAGTGGTGAATGAAGTAATGGAGGTGATGGGGAAGAAACCGAGCGAGGTTGTCGTCGAGATGGGCCGAGAGCTCAAGGTGGGAGCGGAAAGAAGAGAGGAAATCTCGATGGAACAATCCAAGAGGGAAAAGGACGCAGAGCGGATTTTTTCTTCCTACTGTTTGCCAAACAAACTTCCCAAGAGCTATATCCAGACATTCCGGCTTTGGGAACAGCAGAACAAGGTTTGCCCGTACTGCCTGGATCCTATCAGTGTGGACGATATCGTGAACCATCGAGTCGATATCGATCATATCCTTCCTCAGGCGGATACTGCGGAGAGTCGCGAGCAAAACAAGGTTGTGGTTCACAAGCATTGTAATCTGGAGAAAGGAAAACGGACTCCCTTTGCTGCATTTTCCGGAAAGGCAAACTGGAAGGAAGTCTTGCAATATGTTCAGACGACAGATGGCATGAAAGGGAAGGCATGGAGGTTCGAACTGGATGACGAAGCCTACCAGAAATACCTTGGGTCAAAAGGTTTTATTTCCCGGTTCGGTACGGACAACAGCTATATCGCCAAAGTGGCACAGCAGTATCTCGCATGTCTGTTTGATAAACCAACGCATGTAAGGACCTTGAAAGGAGGAGAGACGGCCTTGTTGAGGAATGGCTGGCACCTACAGCGGGTCGATAATGAGCTGGCGGATTTGCATGGTCCGAGGCCGGAAGAGAAGGAACTCAGCAAAAAGGACCGCACCGATAACCGCCATCATTCGCTTGATGCGATTGTCGCGGCATATTGCACTCGGTCGTATGTGAAGTTGATCAACACCATGCATGCCCAAGGCAAGACAGCCCAGGAAATCCTTGATGCGCTTCCGGTTCCCCATTACCTTGACCGAAGTGATTTAAGTCATGCCGACCAGATCAATCTGTTCCAAAAACAAGTTTATTCCTTCTTGCATGATTACGGCTTTATCAGTCAAAAGATTGATAACCAAGTGAACGGTACGTTACTCAAAGCGACCAGATATTCCGTGATTGCGGCAAGTGGAGACGATTTGGTCTGCGTGGTCAAAAAGCGTATCTCTGGCTTAAAGGTCAAGGACGGCACAATCGAAGAGATCAAGAAAGGAATCAACGGGAGATTCGCATTCAACCCGAAGAGATTTCCTGCATTTGCCAATCAGATTAAGGAGCTGCAAGACTGGAATGCCAGGATATTGACCCAATACGAGCAGACTCTTGAAAAGGCAAGACATGCACTGGAACAGGAAAATGAAGAGGCGAACGCCCATGGAAAGCGTGTAATTGCCATTACTCCTGCCTCGGTAAGCAAAAAGGCGTTGCAACTGTGTGGTGGATATTACTTCCTTCTCTCCAACAACTCACGGAAAAAGGTCTTTGTAACCAAGGAACCGACAGCGAATGGGAACGGAGAAGCCTTCGACACGGGAAACAATTTGTGCTTGGATTTGTATCATGATGCAAATGGCAAATTGCAGGGAGAAATCATTCGGAAAGTGTATGCCATGGATTCCGACTATCAACCCGACTATAAGAAGGCCGGATACCGCTTGTTCGAGCGCCTTTATCAAGGGGATATTCTGGAAATCAACCAAGAGCCACCGAAAGTTGGCGAGGCGTGGGGAAAGCTAGAGACCACTTCATTTGCTCCGGTGGGGAATGCAACTCTTCATAGGCGATTCGTCCAAATTCAGACATTCACTGAAGTTGGAAATGGAATACCGATTTATATCAGTAATATAGCGAAAGCTCACAATGGGCAAGATGCAAGCTTTAATGTTGGGGTGATGGGGAAATACTGTCCTCGAAAGGTCTCTCTATCTCCTGCAGGTTTTGTGAATTTTGTCTCACCGATCTTGCAGGACGAGGAGCCATGATATGTGGAGAGTAGTGGATATAGGAGGTGCCCAGTATTTTCTCCATGCTGCAGATAACAGCCTTGTCATCGAAAAAGGTGATGAGAAGAAGGCAAAGATACCGTTTGCAGATATCCATTCTATCGTATGCCATGGCCTTGGTTGCCGATACTCTGACGAGTTCTTCAAACAAAGTATGGCACATGACATTCCTGTCACGTTCTGCGATGAAAAACATGTCCCTGTCGGTATGTTGCTGCCGGTGAACCAGCATACCGATTTCTGGGACCGCCAACAGGTGCAGATTGAAGCTACGCTTCCGAGAAAAAAAGACGCGTGGCGTCAAATTGTGGCAGAGAAGTTGCGCAATCAAGGATTGGTCTTGCAATGGATTGGAAATCCGAAGGGGTTGGCAACATTGCGAATGTTGGCCGAACGTGTTCGTTCTGGAGATCCTGACAACAAAGAAGCACAAGGTGCCCGGGTGTATTTTTCGTCCTTATTTGGCGAAGATTTTATCCGGCGGAACGACGATATCATCAACACTTGGCTGAATTATGGGTATACAATTATCCGTTCCACCGTGGCCCGAGCAGTAGTAGGATGCGGGTTGCTTCCTTCTTTTGGAGTATTTCATTCCCCGAAACAGAATCCATTCTGCCTGATTGATGATTTGATGGAACCTTTGAGGCCTCTTGTGGACTTTGTCGTCGTCAAAGCCTCGAGCATGGGAATGCAAGTCGACTTTACCCCAAAGGATAAAAAAGAATTGATGCAATTGACCCAGCAGCCTGTTTTCTTTGAGGCGGAACACACAATTTTAAGCGATGTTGCATCTATGTATGTGATGTCGTATCTTCGGTTCTTGAAGAGGGATACAGAAGAAATAGTCTTTCCAAATTTCAGAGAGATATTCCATGCTAGGCCCTTATAATGCTATGTGGGTGATGGTTGGGTTTGATTTGCCGACTTTAACAAAAGATGATATGAAGTTTGCGAACAGATTCCGTAAAGATCTGACCGACATGGGATTCACACGGTTCCAACTCTCTTTCTATACCTATTATCTACAATCAAAAGCCCAAGCCGATACAGTGGCCAAAAAGGTCCGCGCTTGTGTTCCCCCCAACGGCCATGTCTGCATATTCTTTATTACTGACAAGCAATTTGGCATGATTCGTAACTACTTTGGTGGCAGAAAAGTGAGTGTCGACGTCCCGGAACAGGGTCTATTGTTTGAATAAAAAAGAGCCCCAACGAGGGGGCATTTGGCAACTTAAGTCTTATTAGACTCAGTTATCCTTCTTTGATATGATATCTATAGTCTATGCCAAGAATTCTGAGTAGTCAAGTTCTTGTCAGTAGGACATGTTGGACGGTTGGGCTTAGTTATCGTTCTTTGATATGATTAAACCCGAATGCTTGCATGATGATCCTGTTGTGCGTTGGGCTTAGTTATCGTTCTTTGATATGATTAAACCGAGATTCTGAAACGAACAGATTGATACTTGTTGGGCTTAGTTATCGTTCTTTGATATGATTAAACACCACTCCCATAAGGGTACACGGTGTAAGCAAATGGACGAGCAGGGCTACAGGAAAAGGGGACGGTGACGTCCCTTTTCCTGTCTCTGGATATCTGTTTTTTCCTGTCTATGGTATGATGGGGGCGAGGATTTTGCTATGGAACAATTGATGATGAAGTTGAAGGCTTCATGCGAGGCCATTCGGGCAAGGATCGGCTCTGAACCGATTGAGATCGGTATGGTTCTGGGAAGCGGACTGGGCGAGCTTGGAGACGAGATTGAGGATGCGGTGGCTATCCCTTACCGGACCATTCCCCATTTTCCAGTTTCGACCGTGCCTGGCCACAAAGGCCAGTTCGTATTCGGGAGACTGGAGGGCCGGCGTGTCGCCTGCATGCAGGGACGTTTCCATTTCTACGAGGGCTACGGCATGGACCAGGTCGTCTATCCGATCCAGACCATGAAGATGCTTGGTATCGAGAATCTGTTGCTGACCAACGCGGCGGGATGCGTGAACACCGGATGGAAGCCGGGAGATTTGATGCTGATCAAAGACCAGATCAAGCTGATTCCCGATAGTCCGCTACGTGGACCCAACCCCGATGAACTGGGAGAACGCTTCTTTGACATGTCCAATGCTTACGACAAGGGCCTTCGCGCCTATGCAAGACAGTGCGCGGAAAAACTCGGGATTCCCCTTCGCGAGGGAGTGTACCAGTTGTTTACCGGCCCGAACTTCGAGACGCCTGCCGAGGTACGTGTGGCACGCTTGTTTGGAGCCGATGCGGTGGGCATGTCCACCGTTCCCGAGGCAATCGCCGCGAGCCACATGAAGATGCGCACCATGGGCATCTCCTGCCTTACCAACATGGCAGCCGGAATCCTCGACCAACCCTTGAACCACCAGGAAGTGCTGGAGACCGGCGAGCGGGTGAAGAAAGGCTTTCAACTCCTGGTGAAGGAGATTGTCCGCGGATGGCCGATGTGACAATCGCGCGCCTGGTCGACCGGCTTGGCCTTGAGCCGCTCAGGGAAGGAGGCATGGGGGTGAAGGTCTATACGCACCGTTCTGGCTCCTCCCTGCTCGGTACCACCAGCTATGTGCTGGTGACGGATTCTTGCCGTCAGGTGCTGCACAGGCTTTCCTCCGAACAGACATGGTGCTATCTTGAGGGCAATGGCGCCAGCCAGCTGGTGTTGCTGCCCGATGGTGGATGGCGTCATTACGACCTCGGGTTGGCATCCGAAGGGAAGAAGGCGGTCTCCATCGTCCCCGGCGGATGCTGGCAGGCAGTAAAATGTGACGGATGGGCGCTGTTTTCCGTGCTGAGCGTTCCCCCTGCCAAGCTGGAGGAAACCCAACTGTGGGACAAGACGCTTGCTCCATGTTGGGATGGTAAGGAGCTCGCTGACTTTGGAGGGTGAGAAATGAAGATCCTTTGTATTTCCGACCAAGTGGATCCCATCGTCTATTCCAAATATAGCAAAGAGACCTACAAGGACGTCGACTTGGTCATCTCGGCCGGCGACCTTCCCTTGAAATACTATGAGTACATCATCTCCACCCTGAACAAGGAGCTTGTCTTTGTCTTCGGCAACCACAACCTCGAGCGCCTCAGCCAGTTCGTTAATGACGGACGCTCGCTCCTTCCCGGCTATGCTCCTGCGGCGTTGCTTCCCGAGTATGACGGGGAGTGTCTGGAAGGAAAGGTCTTCTATGACAAGAAACACGACCTGATCATCGGAGGATTGGGGGGATGCAAGCGGTACAACCTTGGCAGGCACCAGTACACCGAGAGGGAAATGCGGTGGAGGATATTCCGCATGCTTCCCAAACTCTACTGGAACAAACTTGTCCACGGCCGTTACATCGACATCCTTGTCACCCACGCCGCTCCCTTCGGAATCAACGACGAGCCCGACCCCTGCCACGAAGGCTTCCACGCCCTTCTCGCATTCATGCACAAATTCAAACCGGCGTACCTTTTGCATGGTCATATCCATCTTACTGACTTCAACGCTCCTCGGATCGCGACCTTTGAACAGACGACAGTGATCAATGTCTATCAGAAATTCCTGCTCGAGGATGACAAGCTTGGAGGGAAACGGTGAACCAGTTTTTCAACTTGGCCAATGACGATTTCGAGAAGGCGAAACGGCGTGGCCAGATGCAGGCGCTCCTGTCCGGCCTACGCTGGAAGAATACCAACCTGCTCTCGCTGTATGACGTGACCCGGTTGATCAAGCCTAAAGGAGAGACCTATCGGGGCATGCAGACCATCCCCGTCAAGAACATCATCGGCAGCGAGGGCCGCTACCACGACTTTTCCCTTGCTTTCTACCCGAAGAAGGAAATGTTGCGCGCCCGTTGGCGCTCGATTGACGAGCTGAACAGGGAGAACGTGATCCTCCCGCCGATTTCCGTCTACAAGCTGGGACCCAACTATTTCGTGCGCGACGGGAACCACCGGGTCTCGGTGGCGAAGATGATGGGAATCGACTATATCGACGCCGAAGTGGTCGAGCTGGACAGCGAGATCAAGCTGAAGCCCGGCATGACCATGAAGGAACTGCAGGCCGAGGTATGCGCCTATGAGCGCAACCGGTTCATCTCCCAGTACAAGGCCGACACCTTCCTGCCGATGGACAGGATCACCAGCAACTCCCCCGGTTTCTATGCCGAGCTGGTCAACCATATCCAGGTCCACAAGTACTTCATCAACCAGGGCGTGGAGGGGGAAATCAGCTTCGCCGACGCCGCGAGAAGCTGGTATGAGCACGTCTATGAGCCGATTGTCGAGGAAATCCGCAAGGAGCACATCCTCTCCAAGTTCCCAGGCAAGACCGAGGGGGACCTCTACATGTGGATTGTCCGCCACTGGGACGAGATGAAACGCCAGGAGGGGCAGGACGTCACCATCGCCGAAGCGGCCAGCGATTACAAGAAGCGCTTTAGCAAGGGGTGGCTCTGGCGCCTGGGGGAACGTCTCAAAGTGTTGGTCGGACGGGACTGATCACTCCTGCAGGTAGGAAGCAAGCGTATCCGCGTAACAGCTCATCAGCTCTCCGAGCTGCTGGCTGGGACGGAACACGCCATCCAGGCCTCCGAGATGGACAATGCCGCTGGCGGGCTGGTTCTCCAGATTGTTGGGACTGACATGGATTCCGAACGGAATGTGGATCATCCCCTGGGCCTGTGCCCAGTAGACCATGTTGTCAAGCGCGTGGATTCCCTCGTTGGTCGAATGCAGGCAGCTGGTGAAACAGGCGAACAGCTTGCCGGCGAGTTGTTGGCTCTCCCCCATCTCGAACGAGGTGTCCAGAAACGCCTTCATCTCCGCGGTCACGTTTCCAAAACGGGTCGGGCAACCGAGGATGACCATGTCGCTTTTGTGGAGAGTCTCCAGACCAGCCTCGGGCAGGGCAAGGATTTCCTCATAGTACTCGTTGGTCGTGTCGAGCCGTTCCGCCCAGATATGCAGGTCGTCGTCCTTGACCCGGTACAGCCGCGCGTCGACACCACGGCCCTTGAGAAGTTCCTGGAAGTAGGAACCCAGAATGTAGCAATTTCCGCCGATGGAATGCATGATGATGGAACACCTCTTCATCGCTTTTCCTCCAGTTACCTTTAGCTTACCTCTGAAATTCCTCTTTGTAATGGAAAAAATATACAAGAATGGCGCCATCGCTGGCGCCACGGAATGCAAGTGCCTCGTCCTTTCCGTCACAGGTCGAGTTTCTCGATCTTGTCCTTGATGTTGGTCAGGTTGACCAGCGTGAGGGCTACGGCGAGGTCGGTCTGTCCATGCTCCTCGGCCTTGACCAGATAGTTGTACTCGTTGACCTTCTTCTTCATCTCGGTGAAGGTCTCGGTAGTCTTGTCCAGGACAGAGTAGAGTTGCGGGGCCAGATTCTCGTAGATGGAGTTGAGGATCATGTTGTCGTTCGACTTGATCAAGGTGGAATGGAAGTCGAAGTCGGCCTGCTTGAACTGCTGGAGCGCCTCGGCGTTCATTCCGTCTTCGAGCAGGGGCAGCAATTCCTGAAGACGACTGGTGCACTTGGCCAGCTGGCGGACGACCGACATGCGGTTCGGGTCTCTGGACAGCTCGCGGCTCGCGGAAACCTCGATGGTGGTGCGGACCTGGAGCAGGTCGCTGATCAGTTTCTTGTCCGGAGCCTGTTTGCTGATCATGGAAATGGACAGGGATTCGACGAACTGGTCAAGGTTGTTGCTCTTGACCACCGCCTTACGGCCCTGGCTGACCTGGATCAACCCCTTGGCCTCAAGATTCTTGAACGCCTCGCGTACCGAACGGGAAGAGGCGTTGAACTGAAGTGCCAGTTCCTTCTGGCTGGGCAAAAGCTCGCCCGCCTTGAACTGTTTGGAAAGGATCATCTCCTCCAGCTTGTTGGCGATGGTGGTGGATTTGGTTTCTGTACTCAAAGGACTAAACATGCGGCCCCTCCCTCAAGGGTTACTCAACTTTGTCCATCATACCATCAAAAGCCTGTCCTTGCATAGGTATCTTCTTACAAAATGTACGAAGTGTTGGGAATATGTTTGCAGAAAAGACATATTTATACACAGATTTTCCCGCAAATATGGCTAATAAAATAGGTGTACCACAAGGTATGGCAAAAGTTTGATGGATGATGTTTTACGTTTCGCTCTTTTTCGTAGATTGTTATTTCTTTTATAATCGATAGTTGCTCATTGACACAAAGATGGGTTGTGCATATATTTGAACAGGAACTTTGGACATAGGAGCTTGCACATGAAACGATTGGCATGCCTTGGGGTCATCGGGCTGCTTTCCCTTTTGCCGGTCACGGCTGAGACGGTACTGTCTGGTACGCCGTATCTGTATCTCGATGCGTCAGTCTCCGGCTATTTGCTGCACGGTTTTCTGAACGACACCAAGACTGCGTTGCGCGACACCTATTCGGTGGATGACGCGCTCGGCGTTGACGGCGTCGATCTTCCTTACACCATTGAGACGAACAAGAAAGCAAGCCTGACGGTCTATGCGGTCGTCACTCCATTCGTCCAGCAGAATGCCGCCAACCCCGCATCGATCGCAGTTGCCAGCCTGCAGGTTGACGGCAAGGAAATCTATCCGGAAACCAGCCGCATGATGACCAACAGCAACGCGGCCAGCGACGAGGCAAACACCGTCGTCAGAAGGGACTACGGCACCGAGTCCATTTATTCCCTGTTCTCTTTGGACACGGTCCATGGCAAGACCCAATACGACTACACGATCCACGTGACAGCCAACCAGAACGACGTCGCGACGGCTCCCGCCGGACACTACGTCTCGTCCGTGACCCTGTCGATCGAGACAAGAAACTAAGGAGAGCGTCATGAGAAAAGCCCTGATTGTACCGATGCTGATGATTCCCCTTGCCCTGCACGCCGCGGTGACCAGCTCCGATCTCCCGGATGCGGTGACCGCCCGTCTGAACGGCACCATCGCCGAGGACGATATCTCCATCTCCTTCACCGATGAGGCTGGAATCACCGAGAACGGCAATGACATCAACCTGGTTTTCGATTTTCCCGTCGACCAGGACGCCTGGGAGATCACCCACACATTGCTCCTGAGCTATTCGGGGAACCTGATGAACGCCAAAAGCGCCCGGATTTCCTTCGATGTCTCCCCGCTGAAACACGACGACGACAACGTGGTGGACACTTCCATCTCGCTTGCCAGCGAAGGCGACAACATTGCGGTGGATGGGGACTCGTTCGTGCTCGATGTTCCTGCCGGTTACCAGAACAGCGTCAATTTCGGAACGCTCAGCATCACCGTCAAGAAAGGGGAAGACCAGAAGTTGGCCGCCGGTTCCTACAATGGTTCCGTGGTGGTGAACATGAACGCCACGTGAGTGCGAACATAGGAAAAAATCTATTTGACAGAGGGCAAAAACGTGAAATAATAGATACCGTCGTTGTTTTTTCGTTTTGCCTAAGTGATTTTTCCAGCACTTAAGCCTAGGAGGTTGCCGCTATTCTCTTCAGGGGGAGTAGCGGTTTTCTTATGTCCGGAACCGCGCCAGCAGGGATTCCCGGAAAATGTACCGGTCGAGGGCGACGGCGACCGGTCCCATCTGCCTCGCCTTGTCGCCAAGCGGAGACCGGACGATTTCCGCCTCCTGCAAAAACGGTGGCAAGGAGCTATGCATGGCGAGCGTGACCCGCTCCACCAGGGAAGGAAGCATCGTGGGGATGCTGCCGGAAAGGATGACCTTCTTCTGGCCGGTGATGGCCACGGCTTGGGCGATTTCCATGCCAAGGGCGAGGGCTGCGGTATCCATGGCCCTGTCAAGTCCGGCCGGTTTTTCTTGGACAAGTTCCCGCAACGATTTCCCGCCGAAGTTCCTCTCGATCGCCCAGCCGGCGCTGACTGTTTCCAGACAGCCGGTCCCCCCGCAGACGCAGGAGCCCTCGTTGGCGATCCGTGCGTGGCCGAGGTGGCTCCTGTCCTCCTGGCTGCCACGGACCGAAGTGGCTCCGATATGCTCGCCCCAATTGACATACAGGAAGGAGTCGGGGCGCTCGCTTGCCAGAAGCCGCTCGGCGCTGACCATCGCCTCGGTCTCGTCAACCAGCGTGCAGACGCAGCCCATGTTGTTGGTGAAGGGGAGCGCGAGATGGACGTCCTTCCATCCCCACTCGGGAAGCTCTTCCACGGTGGTGTTGTTGTCGGAAATCCGGCCGCTCAGGCTTACCACGCAACCGGCGAGCTTTTCTCCGCCTCCATGGTACATGTGGAGGAAGTCCCTCAGAATCAGGATGCAGAGCTCTTTCGGGGTTGGGTGCTGCAAAGAGGGGACCTGCTTGTAGCCGAGCACATTTCCTTCCAGGTCGCTGATGGCGATCGAACAGAGCCGGAGCCCGATCGAGATTCCGACGACCAGGTGTCCGTTCTTGGCGATCATCAAGGGGGTGGGCCGGCGACCGCTGGCCGTCTCCGTCTTCTCTCCCTCGGTGACGAGGCCCTCCCCGATAAGGTCGTTGACGATTTCCGAGCAGGAGGGCTTGTTGAGCCCCAGTTCCTTGGAGATGTCGGCACGGGAAAGTCCCCGCCTCTCCCGGATCAGGTTGAGGACGCGGAGGCGGTTGATGGTGCGAATGTCTGAAGGTTGGTGTAACAGCATGTCCTTAGCATACCCTTGCGGCCGACTCTTTGGAAGTTGCCGTTTTGCAAATTCATGTCTATCTTAGGCACGAGTCGGAGGTATTTTCATGGCAGAAATGCAATTCAAGACAGAGGTCAACGACCTGCTGCATTTGATTATTCATTCCCTTTATTCGAATAAGGAGATTTTCCTCAGGGAATTGATTTCCAACGCGAGCGACGCGCTCGACAAACTCAAGTATCTGACGCTCACCGACGAGAAGTGGAAAGGCCTGGCGTTCGAGCCCCGGATCGATATCAGTTTCACAGAGGGTGACAAGCGTACCCTTACCATTACGGATAATGGTATCGGCATGAACGAGGAAGACCTGAACACCAACCTCGGCACGATCGCCTCCTCGGGCACCAAGCGTTTTCTCGCCTCGCTGACCGACGAGCAGAAGAAGGATTCCAACCTGATCGGCCAGTTCGGTGTCGGGTTCTACTCGGCCTTCATGGTTGCGGACCGTATCGAGGTGGTCAGCCGCAAGGCTGGAGAGGAGAAGGCCTACAAGTGGTCCAGTGACGGAAAGGGCACCTATTCGATCGACCCCGCCCAGCGCGATGGACAGGGAACCACGATCACCTTGTACCTGAACGAGGATGGCGCGGACTACGCCAACCGCTGGGAGCTGGAACAGCTGGTCAAGAAGTACAGCGACAACATCTCCTTCCCGATTTTCCTGGCCTACGACGACGTCACCTATGACGACAAGGAGAAGGACAAGGACGGCAACGCGAAGAAGGTGGTCACCCACAAAGTGGATCAGATCAACAGCTGCCAGGCGCTGTGGAAGCGCTCGAAGAGCGAGCTGAAGCCGGAAGACTACCAGAACTTCTACAAGAACACCTTCCATGACACGGATGACGCCATGTTCTACCTGCACACCAAGGCGGAGGGCTCGATCGAGTATACCACGCTGTTCTATGTGCCGAAGACCGCTCCGTTCGACATGTATTACGCCGACTACAAGCCGGGTGTCCGCCTGTACGTGAAGCGTGTCTTCATCACCGATGACGACAAGCAGTTGCTTCCCACCTATCTGCGCTTCGTGCGCGGCATCATCGACAGCGAGGATCTCCCGCTGAACGTCAGCCGTGAAATCCTGCAGCAGAACAGGATCATGAGCTCGATCCGCAGCAACTCCGTGAAGAAGCTGCTTGCCGAGTTCAAGCGGATCAGCGAGCAGGAGCCGGAGAAGTATATCGAGTTCATCAAGCAGTACAACCGGCCGTTGAAGGAGGGCCTGTACAGCGACTGGGAGAACCGTGACGAGCTGATGGAACTGGTGCGGTTCAAGAGCTCGAAGGTGGACGGCTACGTCAGCCTGAAGGACTACAAGAGCCGCATGCCCAAGGACCAGAAGAACATCTACTACATCTCCGGAGGCAAGGAAGAGACCCTGAAGGCCAGCCCGCTCATCGAGGCCTATGCCAAGAAGGGCTACGAGGTGCTGGTCCTGGACGAGGAGATTGACGAGTTCGTCGCCAGCTCGATCGGTTCCTATCAGAGTCTTCCGCTCAAGGCGATCAACAAGAGCGGCAGCATGGATGACCTGAAGGACGAGGCGTCCAAACAGAAGGAGGAGGAAGGAAAGGGCGTGGTCGAGAAGATCAAGGCCAGCCTGAAGGACCAGGTCAAGGATGTCGTGGTCTCCAGCCGCCTTACCGATACCCCGGCTGTCATTGTCGTCGATGATTCCGCCCCCACGGTCCAGATGCAGCAGATCCTGAAGCAGATGGGCCAGCCGGTGGTGGAGTCCAAGCCGATTCTCGAGATCAACGCGGACGACCCGATGATCAAGAAGATCGGGTCGGAGAGCGACCAGAAACTGGTCGACACGTGGTGCGAAGTGCTCCTGGACCAGGCGTTGCTCGCCCAAGGAGTGATGCCGAAAGATCCGGTGGCCTTCACCAGACGGCTTCACGAGCTGCTTTCCAGATAACGATTCGGAACCGGAGGGCAAGGGGTGGACCCCTTGCCTTTCCGCTGTCCGACTGTTACTTTCAATGGCGGGTTCGCGGAAAGAACCTGAAGAACAACGAAAGAGGAATAATAAATGATGTTTTTTGATGCCGAAGACGCTTCTGACGCGGTTGTGTCCGCGGAGGAGAGCTTCTCCCAGCAGCTGGTGAATGGCGTGATGTCTTTCTCCAAGATGAATTGGACCACCATTTGTGCCAAACTGCTTTCGGGCCTGATTGGCGTTTTGATCATGTACGGCCTGGTCAAATGGCTCGACATGCTGATTGGAAGGGCGCTGAACCGGAACAACCGCATGGGCTTGCTTGGCAACTTCCTGCGCAAGCTGGTCCGGTGGATTTGTTTTGTCTGCATCGGTATCTGGTTTGTCAGCCATCTTGGCTTGGACATGAAGCCATTGCTTGCCGGCATCGGAGTCACCGGTGTCGTCTTGGGCTTCGCGTTGCAAGAGACGATCGGAAACTTCTTCAGCGGTCTGATGATCATCATCAACCACCCGTTCAATATCGGCGACTATATCGAGAGCGGTTCCTTCAGCGGCACCGTTACCGATATGGACATGAACCGTGTCGAGCTGCTTACACCGGACAACAAGCGCATCACCATGAGCAACAAGCTCGTGTGGGGCAATCCGGTGGTCAACTATTCCGCCATGGACAAGAGACGTGTCGACATGACCGCTTCTGCCGCCTATGGCAGCGACATCGCCAAGGCCAAGAAGATCCTTTCCGACTTGGTCCAGAGCTACCCTGAGGTGCTTCCGACGCCGGCTCCGACGGTGGAAGTCGGTTCCTTGGGCGACAGCGAGATCAATTTCATCGTTCGTCCGTGGGTCAAGCCTGCCGACTACTGGAAAGTCCTCTGGAGGTTCCAGGGACAGTGGTATGACGCGCTTACCAATGCAGGAGTGGATGTGCCGTACGACCAGCTCGACGTCCATATCGTTCCGCCGGACAAGGCGTGAAAATCAGCCCGGATATCGCAAAGACCGCTCGAAAGGGCGGCCTTTGTCATTTCTTGTCCAGTCCCACAAGGTAGATCTCAAAGGAATCCTCCCTGCAAGCCTGTGGCTTGAAGGGCTTTACTTTGGTGAAGAGCTCGCGCATCTTCTGGATGATTTCCATCTGCCCGCCCCCTTGGAAGATCTTCAGGACCATGTTCCCGTGGGGCTTGAGCTGCTCGGCAGAGAGGTAGACCACCTGTTCGGCGAGCCACTCGCTGCGGCTGGTGTCCACGCTTCGGTTGCCCGTCGTCATCGGCGCCGCGTCGCTGATGATGGCGTCATAGGGACCGAGTTCGACCAGCTTGGCCCTGATTTCCTTGCTGAAGGCGTCTCCGACGAAGGAGGTGACCGTCGGGGGAATGGGGGAGATGTTCAGGGGGTTCAAGTCCACCGAGACAATCGACCCGTTGCCCTTGAGCAGCACGCGGTCGCAGAACAATGTCCAGGAACCGGGGGCCGCCCCGACGTCCAGCACATGGTTGCCCTGGTGGATCAGGTGGAATTTCTCCTGGATCTCCTCAAGCTTGTAGACGCTTCGCGCCGGATATCCCTCACGATGGGCCCGCTGGGTGTAGCGGTCGGCCTTGTCCCTTCTGCTGTTGATGTTCGCCATGCCCCCATCCTAGCAGAAAGCATACGGGGATGGTAAGATGCCCGTATGATTGATTGCCGTCTGGTGCTGAGCGACGTCGACGGGACGCTCGCCTATGAGAAGTCGTTGGTTTCCGAGGAAAACAGGAAATGGATCGCCAAGCTGGTGAACGAAAAGCACATCCCCTTCGCGCTGGTCAGCGGGAGGATGCGTAGCGGAATCGCCGCCATCGCCTCCCAGATTCCCGCTCCGGTGGCGATTTGCGCTTTCAACGGCGGTTACGTCGAGGTTGACGGCAAGCCGATCCACCAGGAGTTCATGGACTACGACCTTGCCCTTGAGGTTGTCCGCATCTCCCACCGCTACGGCGTCGAGTGCGTGCTTTTCGATTTGGACGAGTGGTACGCCGAGAAGGGCGGGCGCCTGTACGACATCCAGGCCTCCCTCTACGGCTTCGGCGGGCATGCGGTCGACTTGGAGGAGACGCTCGCTGAATGGAAACGGACCCGCCATCCCCTTTACAAGTGCATCCCCAAGACGCAGGACCCCGCAAGAGCCACCATGCTCCGTGGCGTGATCCAAAAGGAGATGGGGGACAGGATTTCGGTCTACAATTCCTCGCCCTTCGTGGTCGAGACGGTCAAGAAAGGAGTCGACAAGGCCAATGTGGTCCGGATCCTTTCCGACTACTATCAGGTCACCCCGGGTCAAGTGATGGCTTTCGGGGACTACGACAACGACATCGGCATGCTCAAGGCGTCCGGTTACGGGATAGCCATGGGCAACGGGCTCGATTCCGTGAAGCGGGTGGCCCGCTTCGTGACGGACACCAACACGAATGACGGAGTCGCCAAGGCAATCCGGAAATATATGTTCGAGGAATAGGAAATGGACGTTTGCACCTATCGGTACCCTTCCCGGCGGAGCGTGGTGTTTGGCACGCGCGGCATGGTCTGCACCTCGCAGCCGCTGGCAGCCCAGGCAGGGCTGGCGATGTTGCGCAAAGGCGGGAACGCCATGGACGCCGCGGTCGCCACCGCCGCCTGCATGACAGTCCTGGAGCCGACGAGCAACGGACTGGGCAGCGACGCGTTCGCGATCGTCTACAGCGCCAAGGACCACAAGCTCCATGGGCTGAATGCCAGCGGACCGGCTCCGATGGCGCTCGACATGGAGAGGATCCGGGCCCTGAGGACGATTCCCAAACGAGGCTGGATTCCGGTCACGGTACCAGGCGCTCCAGGCGCTTGGGCGGCCATTTCCTCTCGTTTCGGCCACCTGCCCTTCGAGGAGCTTTTCTCAAGCGCTATCGATTACGCCAAGAATGGATATCCGTTGCAACCGGTGACCAGCCAGCTCTGGGAGGAATCCTTTGACGAGTTCCGGAGGACGTTGACCGACTCCTGCTTCCGGTTCTGGTTCGAGACTTTCGCCACGGAGAGTGGAGCGCCCCGGGCGGGAAGTGTCGTCAGGCTTCCCGACCACGCCCGTTCCTTGTCGTCGATTGCCGAAAGCAAGGGAGAGTCCTTCTACCGGGGAGAGCTCGCCAAGCGTATCGATGCCTTCTCCCGTGAGAGCGGCGGGTATCTCCGCTACGAGGACCTGGCGGCCTACCGCCCCCAGTGGGTCGACCCGATTTCCGCGGACTACCGTGGCTACCAGGTCTGGGAAATTCCACCCAACGGCCATGGCATCGTCGCCTTGATGGCTCTGCGGATGCTTTCCGGCTTCTCCTTCAGGGAGCGGGATACCGTCGATACCCTGCATCGGCAGATCGAGGCGTTGAAGCTTGCCTTCAGCGACGCCAAGCGGTATGTGGCCGACCCACGGTACATGAAGGTGAAGGTGGAGGAACTGCTTGGCGACGACTATATGTCCCGAAGAAGAAGCATGATTGGCCGAAAGGCCCTGGATCCCGAGCCGGGCAATCCTGCCAGCGGGGATACCATCTACCTGTGCACGGCGGACGGCGAGGGCAACATGGTCAGCTACATCCAGTCCAACTACATGGGCTTCGGCAGCGGCCTGGTCGTCCCCCATACCGGTATCGCCCTGCAGAACAGGGGATGCAACTTCTCCCTTGACCCTGCCATGGAGAACTGCATGGCCCCCGGCAAGAGACCTTACCACACGATCATTCCCGGCTTTCTGACCAAGGATGGAGACCCGGTCGGCCCCTTCGGTGTGATGGGGGGATTCATGCAGCCTCAGGGACATCTCCAGGTGGTGGCCAACCTGGTCGACTTCGCCATGAACCCCCAAGAGGCGCTGGACGCCCCTCGCTGGCAGTGGACCGGAGACAGACGGGTGGAGATGGAAAAGGCCTTCAGTTCTGAAATCATCGAAGGTCTCCGCGGAAGGGGACACGAGATTGTGGTCGTCCCCCACGGAAGGGAGATGGGCCGGGGGCAGGTCATCTGGCGCTATGGGGATGCTTTGATGGGGGCGACCGAGCCCCGGGCGGATGGAATGGCCGCGGCGTATTGAGCACCGGGAGGGCAAGCAAAAAAAGAACAAGCGCCGGTCCTATGGGGGAGAACCGGCGCTTGCCAGAATTTTCATTCTAAAGGAGGTTGTTGATGAAAAAACTTTTGCTTTGCTCTGACAAATACTATGCAAGAGCCGTGCCAATTTTCGTGAAAGGGGCCAAAAAGAGGGCTGAAGCCGGATTTTGGGGAGCCAGGAGACTCCATGCAAGGCTGAAGCTGCGCAAAATATGCCTGCTTCGGCGAAAACGGGTGTGCAGAAATTGCACAAACGGAAAGTTTTTCACACTCGAGGCGAGAATATTCGTATCATGCTGGTATGAAATTGTTCCTGTATAGCTTGCGGGTCTACGACGAGAAGCCCATCTGCGAGGAGCTTGCCGTCCGGTATGGATGTTCGATCGGCTGCAGCAGCGAAGCCCCGTCCTTGCGGAACGCCAGCCTGGCGGAAGGCTACGACGCGATCAGCTTCACCGTCAGCACGATGGACAGGACGTTGCTCGAGTCTTTTGCCCGCATCGGGGTGCGCGCCATCATCTGCCGCTCGATCGGCTACGACCATGTCGACCTGGAGGCGGCCGACGCGTTGGGGCTTTCCGTCTACCATGCCGCCTATCCGCCAGAAGGAGTGGCGGACTACGCGATCATGCTGGCGATGATGGGGCTGAGGAAGATGCCTCTGGTCATGAAGAAAAGCGCGGAAGGGGATTTCACCCTCCGTGGCCGCATCGGCCGGGCGCTGGGCGATGTCTCCGTGGGAGTGGTCGGCACCGGGCGGATCGGGCTGACTGTCCTGCGCCACCTTTCCGGCTTTGGTTCCTCGTTGTTCTATTGGAACAGAAAGCCGAATCCGGAGGCGGACAAGCTGGCCACCTATCTGGAGCTCGACAAGCTGTTGGCCGTCAGCGATGTGGTGACGCTCCACCTTGCCTCCAATCCACAGACCTTCCACCTGCTGGATGCCCGCCGCCTGGGGCTGATGAAGCCAGACGCCGTCCTGGTCAATACCGCCCGGGGACAGCTGGTCGACACCAGCGCGCTGATTGCCTCCTTGCAGGATGGTCGTCCTGGGTTCGCCCTGCTGGACGTACAGGAAGAGGAGGACGGCCTCTACTACTTCGACCGCAGGGGCGAGGAAATCCCTTACCCGGAGTACCGGAAGCTGCAGGCGATGGAGCAGGTGCTGCTCTCTCCCCATATCGCCTTCTACACCGAAGGCGATCTCCGGGCCGAGATCCAGAGCAACTTCGACGCCGCCCTCGCCTTCAGCCGTGGAGAGGAGTCTCCCTATCGGGTCCGCTTCTGATTGACCTTTCGCGGAGTGGTGCCTACTTTTAGGATATGAACTGGTTCCGGAATACTCCAAGGTCCATGCGGACCCTTCGCTACACCCAGACGGGCATGACCGAGAAGCTGATTGTCGCCAACCTGGCGGTCTTCGTGCTTTGCGCGGCGATTCCCCGCCTGGAGTATTACCTTGCCATGATTCCCAGCTTTGTGCTTCATGGCTGGGTCTGGCAGCTCTTCACCTACATGTTCGTCCATGGGGGAGTGTCGCACATCTTCTTCAACATGCTTTCCCTGTACATCTTCGGGCGGGCGGTGGAGTACAAGCTGGGCTCGAACGAGTTCCTGCTCTTCTATCTGGTGGTCGGCCTCGGAAGCGGGATATTTTCTTTCCTGGTCTATGTGTTGATGGGGTGGAACGTGATTCTGGTGGGAGCCTCGGGGGCGATTTACGGGGTGTTGCTGCTCTTCGCGGTCTTCTATCCTTACGCCCGGATCTTCGTCTTCGGCCTGTTGCCGGTGCGGGCGCCGGTGCTGGTCGTGGTCTACACGGCCATCGAATTGTACAGCGAGGTCTTCGGCGCTCGTGGAGGAATCAGCCATCTGACCCATTTGGGTGGTTTGCTGATCGCCTACCTCTATTGCCTGGTCAGGCTCCGGATCAATCCGGTTCAGGTTTTCCGCGATTCCCGGTGAGGTTGTGGGGAAGAAAAAGTACTATTTTTCCCAATTTGTTTGTATACTGGAATTGGCCCCTTCCGGGAGCAAGGAGAGAGAAAGATGGCTAAGAGTGTTGAGAGTCTGAACAAGGAATTGTTGAAAAAGGTCGTTTCGGCGACCAAGGGTTCTGAGATCAAGGCACTGCTGAAAGAGGGTGCCGATGTACATGCCCAGAACGAATGGGGCATGACTCCTGTCATGCTCGCCGCCCAGTACAATCCGAACGTCAGCGTGCTGAAGGCCCTGCTGGAGGCTGGCGCCGACATTTTCGAGACGGAACCGAAGTACCGCTCCAACGCCTTGCATTTGGCGGCAAACAAGTCCTCCAGTCCGAAGATCATCGACACGCTGCTCGCTGCCGGTGCCGACCTGAACGCCCGCAACTACCTTGGCGAGACACCGTTGATCATGGCGGTCAACACCAACCCGGAGACCAGGATTGTCAGCGAGCTGATCAAGAAGGGTGCGGACATCAACGCCAGGGACTATCAGGGACACTCGGTGCTTGAGTATGCCAAGAGCCAGCAGCGTACCTATATCGTCAAGGAATTGAAGAAGCTCGGGGCCAACTGAGGTTCCTTCTTCACGATTATCCATCCAGGACCAGCTGTGTATGGTCCTGGATGTTTAGTATCATAGAAGAATGCGACATTTCTTGAAGTCCATGCTGTCCTTTTTACTGGAATTGCTGGTACTGGCCGCCAGCGCGTTCGCCTATGCCATGGCTTTCCCGAATTTCCTGGATGTCCAAGGATGGGGTTTCTTTGCCTTTTTCTCCTGGATTCCGGTCTTCTGGGTGATCAACCGGGCCAAATGGAAGACCGTCTGGTTCGAGGGGATGGCGTACGGCTTTGGCTTCTATCTGGTCTACAATTACTGGTTGAGGACCTTCCACCCCTTGGCGATCCTGCTCGCCCCGACGCTGGAGTCCTTCCAATACATCCTGCTGTTCCTCGTGCTGAAGCTGGCCGGGACGGTGGGGGAGAAGCGTGGCTATCTTGTCCAGTCGTTGGTCTTCGTTGCCTACGAATACCTGACCCAGCAGGGCTTCCTCGCCTATCCATACGGGAATATGGCCACCGCCATCTGGGCTTACCGGCCGCTGATCCAGATTGCCTCGATCGGAGGAGTGTGGGTCATCTGCTTCCTGATGGTTCTGCCACAGGCCTTCCTTGCCCAGAAGCACAAGGAGTGGAGTGGCTACCGGGTCGATATCGGCCTCTATGTCGGGGCGGTTTTCGCCTCGTTGCTCTTTGGTTTCTCCACAATCGCCTACTATGACGCCAAGGTGCCGGAGCGGGTTGTCCGCATCGCGGCTGTCCAGCATTCCGCAGACAGCTGGAAGGGCGGGTACGAGACCTACAAGGAAAACTACGAGACCCTGCGAGGATTCAGCCTGGAGGCGATGGCGGGGGAGCCCAAACCCGACATGGTCCTCTGGAGCGAGACCGCCTTCGTGCCCAGCGTCAGCTGGCACCTTGCCCAT
>CAJMOS010000009.1 GCA_905215015.1 uncultured bacterium
TTCCATGAAACGATCTTCGCCAGACGTAATTGTACCCGCTTTAGAAGTTAAATGGCCCTCGGGGAACCGCTCATTATGCCCAGTAGGAGTCGAACCTACGACACTCTGCTTAGAAGGCAGATGCTCTATCCAACTGAGCTATGGGCACATCCGCTAGTCTTTATAACGCAAAGGCCCCGAGCAATGCAAGTGCAGGGGGCCTTTGCGTCTGTGACTTATTCGTTATCGGACTGTGCCGGTTTTGCCTCAACCTTTGGTTGCTCGTCGACCGGCTCGGCCTTGACTGCGACCTTTGGAGTCTCTTCCGGACGGGCAGCCTTGGGAGCGGAAACCTCTTTCTGTCTGCAAGGGCCAAGCGCCTGGATGACGGCGACCGCCGAGAAGAACACCATTCCTCCAAGGAACAGGAATCCGCCCGCCATCAATCTGGCAAGCTGGTAGGCTTCGCCGAAGTTGCTGCTGTAGCGGATCGTGTAGCCACCATAGTAACGGATATATTGATAGGGAACCGCACTGCCGATCATGATACCCACACCAAACAAGACAAGCAGGCTGGCGATGACCAGCATGACAATCGAACTTTTCTTCATTGCGTTTTCTCCTTCCATCCATAAAGATACTCACGCGCAAGGAATTTGAACGTGGAGTTTTGTGTGCTCAGCTGATGGTGACGTTGATCAGGTTCCCCTTGCGGGTCACCCGGCTACTCTCGATGTTCGTGTCGACGGTATAGCCGTTTTCATGCTCGTTGATGCGAAGGTAGGGTTCCTCGTAACCTTGGAGACGGATGACGGCCTTCTGGTGGGTGCCGCCCCACACGCACGCCAGCTCATGCTCGTCCAGCACGCGAGCTTGTCCGTTCTTCTTCCCCGCCATATGTCTCATCTCCCCCCCCTCATCTTGCCAAACCAGCCCACGCCCAGGAAGTTACAGGAAAATGAGGAATTTCCCATTTCGCGGAAAGTCGGAAATTACGGGCCAAACTCATTGACATTGCCATCCTATTCTCGGATAGTCCAAAACTACAAGAGATCATTAGCAATTGGAGGCGTACGAACAGTGAACGGCGTACCAGTTTCCATCAAGGATGTCAGCAGGACCTACGGGGATTTTACGGCTCTCGACCACGTGAACATCGAGATCAAGCAAGGCGAGTTCTTCTCCCTGCTCGGCCCTTCCGGCTGCGGGAAGACCACATTGCTGCGCATCATCGCCGGTTTTGATTTTCCTGATTCCGGCGATGTCTGTTTCGATGGCAAGAGCGTCATCCACCTTGCCGCGAACAAGCGCCAGTCCAACACGGTCTTCCAGACCTACGCGCTCTTCCCCAACCTGACCGTCTACGAGAACATCGCATTTCCCCTCCGCGTCAGGAAGTTTCCCAAGGACCAGATCGACCAGAAGGTGCGGCAGTACGTGCACATGGTCCAACTGGACGAGCATATCGACAAGAAGCCGTCGATGCTCAGCGGTGGCCAGAAACAGCGCGTCGCAATCGCCCGGGCCCTGATCAACGAGCCGAAAGTGCTCCTGCTCGACGAGCCGCTTTCCGCCTTGGACGCCAAGTTGCGCCAGAGCCTGCTGATCGACCTGGACCGCCTTCACGACCAAGTCGGCATCACTTTCATCTTCGTGACCCACGACCAGAGCGAGGCCCTGTCGGTCAGCGACCACATCGCCGTCTTCAATCGCGGCAAGGTACTGCAAATCGGCACTCCCTATGAAATCTACGAGGCACCGGCGACCAAGTTCGTCGCCAAGTTCATCGGAGAGACCAACTACTTTGATTGCACGATCCTCTCCTGCCAGAAGGAAGGGGACGAGTATTTGATGGAGGTTGATGTGCCCGAGCTGAAAAGCCACGTGCTGGTCACCGATTACGACCCGCAGCCAATCGGCGCCCATCAGGCCTTCACCATCCGTCCGGAGAAGGTGCGGGTGACCCTGCACGACCCGGCCGTCCATGCGGGGCAACTGATCAACTCCTTCCACGGCATCGTCGCCGAGCCCGTCTATAACGGATTCCAGTCCAAGCTGTTCGTCAAGCTGGACAATGACGGGCCGACCATCAGGGTCTTCAAGCAGCACACCACCTTTCTGGACGATGGTCCGGAAATCGAATGGAAGGACGAGGTCTTCGTCAACTGGACCGCGGCTGACGGCTATCTCGTCAAGGATCTGGACAAATGAGCGACACCAACAAGCTGATCGACAAGGAACAGCTGAAGGGAAGCGCCTATGGGTGGCCCATGGGGCTTTGGTTCACCTTCTTCTTCACCATCCCGCTTGCCATCATCATCCTCTACAGCTTTCTCAAGCGTGGCCTGTATGGCGGCGTCGTGTGGCAGTTCTCGTTGGCCGCCTACCAAGGCATGTGCAAGGCCAGTTTCGTCAAGGTGCTTTTCCGGACCCTCTGGATCACCGCCGTCAGCACATTCCTCTGCATCACCCTCGCATTGCCTGCCGCCTACGCGATGGCGCGCAGCAAGCACCAGACGTTGCTCCTCTTCCTGGTGATCATTCCGTTCTGGACGAACAGCCTTATCCGCATCTACGCCTGGATCAGCATCCTGGCCACCGACGGCTTTCTCAACAACGTGCTGCTCCGCCTGCACCTGATCACGGAGCCACTGCACATGATCTACAACAACGGAAGCGTGATTCTGGTTCTGGTCTATATGTACATTCCCTTCGCGATCCTCCCCCTTTTCACGACCATCGACCGTTTCGACTTCTCGTTGCTCGACGCGGCGAGGGATCTGGGGTGCAGCAAGCCGCAGAGCATGTACAAGGTGTTGCTCCCCAACATCAAGAGCGGCATCACCACCGCGCTGATCTTCACCTTCATCCCGATTTTCGGCGCCTACACGGTACCGCTTCTTGTCGGCGGCAAGGACAGCACGATGATCGGCAACATCATCGTCGACCAGGTCTCCAAGACGAGGAACTGGCCGCTTGCCAGTGCATTCAGCATGGTGCTGACGCTGATCAGCTTGATTGGCGTGTTCTGGATGCTCGGCTCCGGCAAGCGTGAAAAAGCCGAGACCAAACACAAGGAGGGAAAGAAATGAGGCGCAAGAACTCCCACGGCATCTCCTTTTCCCGTACCGTCCTCTGCCTGGTAATCATTTTCCTGTTCATCCCGCTCTTGGTGGTGGTGCTCTACTCGTTCAACAGCAACAAGGGGACCGAATGGGAATCGGCAAGCTTCATCTGGTACGAGCAGCTTTTCCTGCACAGCCCACGCCTGTGGGACGCATTCGGACACAGCCTGGTCATCGCATTGACCAGCTCATTCAGCGCGGTTTTCCTTGGCTTGTTGGCAGCAATCGCCATCCGCTGGTATCGGTTCCCGGGCAAGGAATACATCATCACCATCAGTTACCTGCCGATGGTGCTTCCCGAAGTCATCGTCGGTGTCTCGATGCTGATTTTTTTCAGCGCCATCGGGATGAACCTAGGCATGCTGACCATCTACATCGCCCACACCACGTTTGACCTGCCCTTCGCGTTCATGATGATCAGCGCCCGGTTGGACGAGTTCGACTATTCCACGGTGGAGGCCGCCCACGACCTGGGCGCGACCGAGCTGCAGACCATGACGCGCATCGTAGTGCCGAGCCTCATGCCGGGCATCCTGAGCGCGTTCATGATGTGCATCACGATGAGCCTCGAGGACTTCGTCATCACCTTCTTCGTCTCCGGACCAGGTAGCGGGACGCTTCCGCTCTACGTATACTCGATGATCCGCTACGGGGTGAGCCCGGTCATCAACTCCCTTTCCTTCATCATCATCCTCGGGACGATGGCTCTCGCCTTCTGCTTCCGCAAGTTCCTGAAGACGATTGCGGCCAGTTCTTGACGGGAAGAAGCGCATGCTTGGTACAGGAAAGGCGGTGCTTCCCGCCGGGATACAACCATGAACAACAAGGAATCGCTCAGGAGGACCGCGCGGACGGTCGCCTACCTGGTCTATACGAGGGAAAGCAAGAAGCTCACCAGGGCGAAAGTGGCGGTACGTTGCGGAATCACCCAGAACATGCTGATCCGATATGAAAGCGGTTCCTCGATCCCCTCCCTTCCCCTGCTGTTCAAGTGGTGCGACGCCTTGGAGATCGAGGCCGGCAGCGTGATGGCCATCCCTCGGGACGAAATACCCGATGTGGAGACACAGGCGCGGATGATCCTTGAGCTGTACGAGGCATCCGTGCTTGGAAGCGAAGACGCCTCGGACAAGGAACAGATGTCGCTCTTCTGAACCTTATCTCTTCCAGAAACCGAGATGGTCCTTCAGAATCGCGGCCTCGAGCTCCGGGTCGGCGACCGGACCGACAACGGTGATGGTCCGTTGCCCGTGCCGGAAGACGGTGCGGGAATCGAGCGTGAAGGTAGGGTTTTCCGGATTATCCCCGGTCAACGCGAGCAGCTTTTTCTCGTCCAGCCCGTAGACCAGTCTGCCGACCCCTGTCCAGTACATGCATCCCGCGCACATCACGCAGGGCTCAAAGGTGGTGTACAGCGTGCAGGTGGAAAGCGTCTCTTGGCTTGCCACCCTTCCCGCCTCCATCAAGGTCTTGGTTTCGGCATGCATGGCAGGACTGTCTTTCCGGTCATTTCCAAACGAGGCGATGATTCTTCCGCTCGGGTCGGCGACAATCGCCCCAAAGGGATGGTTTCCCGCGAGCATGGCCGCATGGGCCACCTCGACACACCGGAAGAGCATCTCGCGGTCCAGCCGGGTCAGCGTTCCTTCAATTACGTTTCCCATATCCGCTCTCCCGTACCGTCTAGTCGCGCTGGATGTCCAGGTTGGCGCCGACGAGACCCACATAAGCCCCATCCCTCGCCTCTGGGGCGTCTTTGTGGGCCAACAGCCATTTGTTCCGCGCCCAAAGGAGCTTGTCCTCGAAAGCGGCGGGCCTGATTGAGGGACGGTTGGTGTTGGTTCCTTGCGGGAGCACGACCACCACCCGGAAGTTCTCGGCGCAGGGCGCGTAGTGCAAGGTCGTCTCATAGATTTGCACCACCACTCCTCCAGGCACCAGGAACGCTTTGACTTTGGCGGTGTCCAGCTTGCCATCCTGGATGTCGGTCACTTTCGCGAGCAGAAGGATGAAATCCCTGGCGGAAACATTGACTTCGCTGCCGCGGTGGTACTCAAGGCAGTTGAGCTTGAAATTGGTCCCGTTGCAGTAGCCGATCTGGATCGGCATGCCTCCATAGACCCGATCCCGCAAATCACCATACACAGGAAGGGAATCGAGCGTGGAATCGTCCGCGACGTATATCGTGCGGTCGTCCGGAGAGTCCGTCGAGTCTTCCAGTCGATTCAGAAGCTGGGTGACCTCAAGCCCTTCGATGATGGCGCCATAGGCCTTGAACGCGTTGTCCGTTACCCGATAAATCTGCATGCGGTTCCTCCGACCTGCATTCTACTGCAACAGAATCCCGTCCGGATAGGTGCTTTCATGGATTTTCGTGAACATCATTGACTTTTGCAGGCTGATGCACCACCTTTAGAGTACCCGACTTTTTGCGCGGGTAAAAGGAATAACAATGAATCGTATGCAGAAAGTGGGTCTGCTCGCTTTGGCCGGCGTGACCCTTTGTGGCGGACTGTTTGCCGCAGGAGCCAAGGAAAAGCAGGCTGACAGCAAGGCTGCCCGCGTATTGGAAGTGATGGATGCCTCCAGCGACTCACCCGTGTACAACATCCGTCTGGAGGATGGTACGACGACTACCATGTTCGCCGATGGCAAGACCAATGCCAACTGGCCGGTAGGCGGCCTGTCGAGCGGCGATTATCTCGAGGTCGTCCTGGACGATACCGGCTACGCCACCTACCTGAAGAACGTCAATATCGAGCAGGGGCTGGGGCTCACCTCCTACAACATCAGCAAGAGCGTCGTCATGAAACCCAATGACCTGGTCGGCCGTTTCAGCTACACCTATGGGTATCTGCTTCTGAAGACCCTTGCCAGCCAGGGACTCTACTTCAACGTCAACTACTTCGTTCGAGGTTCGCTGGACGCCATCCAGGTAGCGGCGAAAAAGCCGATTACCGAGTTCTTCACCAGTGAAGAGATGAATGCCGAGCTTGAGTACTACCAGACCAACGTCTGGGCCCAAGGTCAGGCTCCCATCGCCTTCACCGGCAACGACCTTGGCGAGATCGAGTCGATTGACGACCTGGAGAAACCGACGGACGAGGTGGCCAAGTTCAGCTACGTCTACGGCTATCTGGTGACCTACAACATGGTCGGTCAGGGGCTGAACGTCAACGGCCCCTACTTCGCCTACGGGATGATGGATGCCGGCAGAGGCGATACTCCCGTCATGACCGAGGCCGAGATGCAGGAAGCCTTCCAGACCTACCAGGCCCAGCTCGCCGAAGAAATGAGGCAGAAGAACGTTGCGGCAGCGGAAGCCTTCTTTGCCCGGAACAAGGACGCGGAGGGTGTCATCACTACTCCCAGTGGACTGCAGTATCAGGTACTAGTCGAGAGCGACGGAGCCCACCCGAATGCCGATGACGAGGTCAAGTTCCACTACCAGCTGAAGGATCTCGAGGGCAACGTGCTCCAAGACTCCAAGACGATGGGCGACGAGGCTCCCACCATGGCTGTCAACAACCTGGTCGATGGTCTCATCGAGGGAATTCCCTTGATGACGGTCGGTTCCACCTGGCGCTTCTGGCTCCCTGCGGAACTGGCATATGGCGAGTTTGGCGCCGGCGACATCGAGCCGGACCAGGCAATCCAGTTCGATATCCAACTGCTTGACATCGTGAAGGCCGAAGAACCTGCGACAGCCAACTGAGAAAACCGTATTCCACGAAGGGGCGGCTTCCATTGCGGGAGCCGCCCTTTTTCTTGCATTTCCACCCCTGGGACAATGGCAGGTTTCCGGGAAATTCCGTATACTTTGCGGAAGGGGTACTGCCATGCTGTCCACATCAAATTCCGCCTTCACCGAACCACTCCACCTTCCATCCCATATCGAGACGCTTCTGCGTCAGAACAGCACAGAGCGTTTCTACCCGGCCAAGAAGGTATTCCTTGAGGCAGGAGAACTGATGGAGGCTGTCTACTACATCCGTCATGGCCGGACCAAGCACTACATTCTGACCGATGAAGGATCGGAGAAAATCATCTATACGCTCGGAGACGGCTGGTTCTTCGGGGAAACCCCCGTCATCGTCGGCGCCCCGACCGGACTGATCAGCATGACAATGGAACCAACCGTCCTATGGGTAATCAGCCGCACCACGTATCAGAATCTCTTCGACCAACAAAAGGAATTCCGGGACCTGATCATGGACAACATGGCCAGGAAAATGCTGATCCTCCGCCATGAGATCGAACGCATCTCCTTCGAACCAGTCAAGCAACGTATCCTTCACCTGCTCTGCGCCACCGCCGATACCACCGAACTGATTGACGGTGCATGGTATCCCCTGCAGACCAAATACACCCAGTACGATATCGCCAATATCGTCGGCAGCGCCCGAGTGACCACCAGCAAACTGGTAGGTGAGCTCTGCGACGAGGGAAAGCTCCGCATGCTGAACCACACCACCCAAGTTTCCAAGGCATGTGTGGATGCGATTGCGAACGACGCGCAGTAAACGCCTCGGTGCCAAAGACCTTGGAATGGCAAGCCAGGCCGACGGTATGTCCTGTGGAGGAATGCGATGGCCAGGGGGATGTCTTGTCCACGTGCAGGGCTCCTTTCTCCCGGAGCTCCGGAAACAAGCTGATGGTGGCTGTGATGATGTAACAGACGAAGTACGGCGGAAAAGAAAAGAAGGCTTTTCCAAAGGGAATATCGGGACTTGGAAAACGGGGCCACCCGGATGGATGGCCCCGTCATGCATTACAGGTCGATGGCGACTCTGGTATGGTTCCTTCTCGCCTGGATTTCTGGAACATAATAGAAAATGGCGAAGAGTACGATGGCAACCAACGAGGGAACCACATACGGGGTGATAGCCAATGCGGCAACCACCAGGAACAAGAGGCGCATCCCCCAATTCAGCTTCTTCTCGATATATCCCTGCAGCCCGATGGCGACAGAGTTGGAGACAACCCAGGCACAGAGCAACATCAGCACCGTCTTCAATCCTTGGTTCAGTACCAGATATTCCGGATTGAAGGCAAAGGCGAATGGAAGGATGAAGCCGGTGATTCCCAGCTTGAACGCGGTCATGCTGACCCGAATCGGGTTCTCCTCTGCGATACCAGCCGCGGCATACGAGGCAACAGCGACCGGCGGGGTGATGGCGGAAATGCAGGCGAAGTACATCAAGAACAGATGGGCCGGCAACACGGCGATTCCCAATCCGGTCAATGCAGGGGCGACCGCCGTCGCGGCAACGATGTAGGCGGCAGTGGTCGGAAGCCCCATGCCAAGCACGGCACAGACAATCATCGAAAGAACAAGCGACAACACCAGGTTGTGGGCGCCAATCTGCACAATCAGGTTGGAGAACTTCAGCCCCAACCCGGTCATGGAGAAAATGCCGACGACGATGCCGCTGGTCGCGCAAGCGGTCATGACCGAACAGAGCGAACGTCCCGCACCCACCGCACCAGCGATGAAGCGTTTGCCCGTCAGCCGATCCTTCTTGTCAAGGACTCCGCAAATGATGATGGCAAGGGTCGAATAGACGGCACTGGTCATCGGATTCAGGTTCAGTCCCAGCATCAGCACTAGCAAGACAGTGATTGGAATGAAGAGCTTCAGGCTGCGGGCCAAGCTCTCCCGGATGGGAGGAATCGTGGCAGGATCAAGGCCGCGGATTTGGTTCTTCACCGCCTCAAGGTCGACCATCTTGAACAAGCAGATGTAGTACATCAAGGCCGGGACGATAGCGGCGATGCAGACAGTGGCATACGGAATACCTGCAACGTCGGCCAGCACGAAGGCTGCGGCGCCCATGATCGGAGGCATGATCTGTCCGCCGGTGGAGCTGACAGCCTCGACGGCTCCCGCCGTCGCCGAGCTGTAGCCGTTACGCTTCTTCAGGGGAATCGTAAAGCTTCCCGTCGAGACAACGTTGGCGACACAGCTGCCGCTGATGGTGCCGAAGAAGGCGCTGGCGACCACCGACATCTTCGCAGGACCGCCACGGAGCTTTCCCGCCAAGGCGATTGCGAGGTTCTGGAAGATGACGTCGGCGCCGGATGCGTTCAGGTATGCGGCGAACATCAGGAACAGGTACACGTTGTTCGCACAGGTTCCCGTCGGCATGCCGTAGATGCCCCGGTCGCTGAAGAGCGCCAAGGCGACACGGCGCAGCGAGTACCCACGGTTCCCGAACAGGCCGGGAATATAGGCGCCAAGCAACGCATAGAGCACCGCCAGGATGGCGATAACCGGAAGAACGATTCCAAGCACACGGCGGGCGGCTTCCAAGACAATCAGGGAAAGAATGATGCCGAACCAGAAAATCTGGTCGGTGACGATACCATTCTGCATGTCCTGCGAGTATGCTTCGAAATTCAGGATGACCCAGGCGCTGATGCCCACGACAAGGGCGATGACGATCCAGTCGAGGATGTGGCAGAGCGTGTGGTAGGCTCCGCTCCCCTCGGGATGCTTCCGGTCCAAGGGAAAGTAGAGATAGACCAGCACGAGGCCAATCATGATGTGCCATGCGTAGAACTTGATGCTCGGCAGGGTGAAGACGGTGAAGTTGCCGACATGCAGCGCGATGGCCAGGAGCGAGACGAACAAAATTGTGTACTGGACGATGCGCCCGTACAGCGATTTGGACTGTTCCATAGAAACTCCCATACAGGAAACTGATACGACGAATGCAGAAGCAGTCACCCCGCTTCTGCATTCCCTCTTCCCGAAAGGATCAGCCGATCAGATTGGCAGGAACCTCGACACCGATCTCCTTCAGGTACTTGATGACGCCCGGGTGCAGCGGGAGGTTGAAATACTTCTCGTTTTCGGCGGTGGCGTAGGTCAGCCCCTTGTAGATGGAGACCAAGTCAGGATTGTTCTCACAGAACATCTTGACGAGGGCATACACATCATCCTCGCTCAACTTCGCGGAGCAGACGAGCATGTTCCATTCGCTGACGGTCGGGACATCCTCGGTCGTACCTTTGTAGGAACCCTTCGGCATGACTGCCGGGGTGTAGAAGCTATAGTTGGAGGTCAGGAAATTGATCTCATCCTGGGTCAGAGGAATGAAGCGCAGGCTGTGGCTCGCCTCAAGCTCCGCGATCGAGGCGAACGGGGGTAGCGAGAAGAGCAAGGCCGCATCGACCTGCCCCTGTCCAACGGCGGTGGCAGTGGCGCTGTGCCCATCATTGAAGACGGATGCGGGAACCGCATCCATGAGAGGAAGCACCTCGCGGAACACAGCGTCCATGGCCGCGCCCTTGGAGCCAAGGCCGACGATGTGTCCCTTGAAATCCTTCAGCGTCCTGATCGGGCTGGAAGCAAGCGTGTAGATGGTCAGATAAGAAGGATACAAAGGAAGCAAACCACGGACATTCTCCATCTTTTTCCCGTTTGCCCACTTTGCGGTCCCGTCCAGCCCCTGGGCGATGGCACTGGTCATGGAGATGCCCAGGTCCATCTCCCCCTGCTCGATGCCGGCAAGGTTCGCGGAAGAACCACCTGTCTCCTCGGCGGTCACAACGAACTTGTCTCCAAGCTTGTTGTTGATCAACGTGGAAAGACCGCCACCGACCAAGTAAAAATTGCCGCCGCTCGAGCTTGTCCCGAAGGTCAAGCGTTTCGGCGAGGAAGCCTTTCCCTCCGCGCCTCCCTGGGCGAAGACAGCCGAGGCCAGCAGGGCCAAGGCCAACAGCACACTCACTGCTTTTTTCATTTGATTCCTCCTGAATCGTCAGCAAAAAATCGCCGTATTCCCTATCAATTTGCCATCATCCATCAATATTTTCCAGCAGGGAACCCAAAATATTCCGAAGCGATGCCGATGATCATCAGCATGCCTGTCGGAATGGACTTCGGGTCGCTGTAAAAGGTCGACGAATGCGCCGATCCGTAAGGGCCACCCGGAGTACGGGAACCGAGACGGACAAAAATGCCAGGCTTTTTCTCCTTGATAAACGCGAAATCCTCTCCACCCATGGCCGCGTACGGCATGGTCAGCACGTTCTCCTTCCCCAGCATTTTGGCGCCAGCCCTTCGCGCGCGATCCACCCACTCGTCCTCGCAGACGAACGGAGGAACGCCACGGATATACTCGACATCGGCCTCGCAGCGATACGCCTTCGCGACATCGGTGGCAATCCGCTTCACGCCCTCTTCCATGTGGTCCCGGTCCTCCGGATCCAGCGTCCGGACGGTACCCGTCATGACCACCTCGTCGGGAACGATGTTGTGGGCTTTTCCTCCATGGATGGTGCTGATGGTCAGCACCACCGGGTGGGCGGCATTGATTTCCCTGCTCTCCAAGGACTGCAGGGCCATGACCACCGCGCTGGAGGCGACGACAGGGTCCCTCAGCGTGTGCTGGTGGGCGGCGTGCCCGCCTTTTCCCTTAATGGTGATATGCACCTCATCGGCACTTGCCAGAATCGCGCCGTAGCGCATGCCCACCGTTCCCGCGGGTATCTCCGCCGAACAGTGCAGGGCGGCCACGTCGTCGATCTTGTTGAAATCAATCTCGGGGTCATGCAGGAACAGCTGCGCACCTTGCAGCGTTTCTTCGGCCGGCTGGATGAAGAAGTACAGGGAACCCGAGAACAGGTCCTTGTGGTGGCTCAGAATCGATGCCGCACCCACGTTGATGGTGCCGTGCACATCGTGTCCGCAGGCGTGCATGACGCCGGGAACCTTGCTGCACGGATGCATATGCGGGTCTTCCTGGATGGGAAGCGCATCGATATCCCCACGGAAAACCAAGGTCTTGCCCTTTCCGGGCTTGGTTCCCTTGATCTCGAAGAAGAGCCCCGTCTCGCCTACCCTCTTCAAGCGATCGTAGGCGACATGCTGCTTCACGTAGTCCTCAAGGTACGCACAGGTATGGTACTCGTGCATGCTGAGTTCAGGATTTTCATGAATGTGGTTGCGCATCGCCGTGATGACCGGCGTGATCTCATCCACTTCCTTATAGAAATCTACCATTTCTGCACCTCAGAAACCCATATAGCCGACAGCCTGCAGTCCCATCGTGATGACCGTGGCGACGGCAAGCTCGATCACAATGTACTTCCACGCCCACTTGATGTACTTCGGGAAACCGACACCGGCAATGGCAAGACATCCCATCATCGGGCCGTTCAGCGGGGTAGCCAGGTTGGTCAGGCCATCGCCGAACTGGAAGGCCTGCACGGCGACCTGCCTGGTCATGCCGATGACGTCGGCCATCGGGGTCATGATCGGCATGACGACCGCCGCCTGTCCGGAACCGGAAGGAATCATGATGTTGATCAGACCGTTGACCCAGACCATCAGGCCGGCGCCAATGACCGCTCCGGTCTTTGCCAGCGGGAGCGAAAGCGCATAGACGATCGTATCCATCACATGTCCGTTGGCGAGAATCACGGAGATGCCGCTGGCAAGGCCCGTGATGAACGAGGCGTACACCATCGGCTTGCAACCGTTGATCCACTTGCGGGCGATCTCGTTCATCGAGAATCCCGAAAGGATGCCGACAATCACGCCGATGCCCAGGAACCAAGCGGAAATCTTGACCGGGTTCCAGCGGTACTTGATCGTGAAGGCGACGCACAGCGCGATGGCGACGACGAAGAACGTGACGATGACGCCCTGACGGCGGGTCATGACGATGCTCTCGCGCACATCCTTCTTGTCGTCCTCGGCGCCCTTCGTGCCCAGGAAATCGCTTGTCGCCTCCCCTTCCACGTAGTTCAGGCTGTAGGTCGGGTCCTTCTTGATCTTGGCATAGTACCGCAGCGTGACGACATACAGGAAGACGATGTTCATCATGCAGGCGATGAACCGGGGAGGCGTGCCGCTGAAGATAGGCACCTCGGCAATCGTCTGGGCGACGCCAAGGATGCCAGGGTTGGCGAAACCGACACCGAAACCGCTCATCAGGCCGAAATAGACAATCAGGAAGCCAAGGAAATCGTCACCACCGATGGCATGCGCCATGACAAGCCCGATGGGCATCAACGCGACACCAATGTTGCCGAAAGCGCCGGTAGCGTCGCCGAGAGCCAGGCCGAACATGATGATGGCGATGGCGATCATCTCCTTGCCACGCAACTTGCGGGCGACAATGCCGAAAAACGTCGAAAGACTTTTCGTCTCCTCGACCATGGCCACACCCGCCCCACAGAAGAAAATCATGAAAATGACCGATGCGGAACGGATGAACCCATTGTAAATGGCCTGCAACATGTCCCAAGGAGTCTGTGGAGCACGTTCCACGTAATGGAAGCTCCCCGCAACAACCTTGCTGATCGTACCTTCTTTGACCCGGTCAAAGGAGCCGGCAGGGATAATCCATGTGAGCACCATCGCTGCGATGCAAACCAAAAACAGCAAGGCGTACACATCCGGAAACTCGCGTTTCTTCTTCAACGTAGTATGCATATCACACTCCTTCCCATAGGGATTACAACAACCTTATTGAGGCAACAAAAATACCCGCACGGAACGGAAAGCCTTGCCGTTACGCAGGCCTCCGCCAAAGAGGTGTCCCCCCATCATCGCCGCGGCGATATGGATATGAACGAACAGAGGACAATCCTTGTCGGGATAGACCGCTTTCAGGCGTGGGTCGCACTGCTTCCATGGCATGATCTCGCCGCTCATGCCGACAATCTCGCAGGCTGCCTGATAGGGAACCTCGATGGTCTTGAGCGGTGGCTCATGGTCGACCGGCGTCGTTACGCTGAGGTCGACCGCGCTGCCGATCGCACCGATGACAATCGCGTTCTCGATTTTGTGGGCAAGCACGTAGTCCAGAATTGTCTTCCTGATTTCCTGGCCGGCAGGAATAGTGATGGAAACGACTTCCATGTCAGCCCTCCACCAGTTTCTCGGCCTGGCTCGCCGCGATCAGGATCGGGTCGTAGACAGGAGCGAATGGAGGCGCATAGACCAAGTCGAGCTCCGACACCTGTTTGACGGTCATGCCTGCGGTGATGCAGGCGCAGAGGGTGTTCACCCTTCCGGCGACGGACATGCTGCCGATGGCCTGGGCCCCCAGCAGGCGGCCGCTTTTGGTATCGACCACCAGGTTGATCTGATTGGGTTTCGCACCCGGGTAGTAGGAGGCGCGGTCGTTCTTGGTGATCGCGCATTCCTTTGCGGCATATCCCTCTTCCAACGCGCTGGCCAGGGACAGGCCGGTCGCGGCGATGGAAAGGTCGAAGACCTTGGTCACCATGGAGCCAAGGACCCCCGGGAACGTCTCCCGCACGCCTCCGATATTGGTGCCGGCGACCTTGCCCATCTTGTTGGCCGTCGTGCCGAGGGGGACATAACAGGGCTTGCCGGTCAGCCGGTTCTTCATCTGGGCGCAGTCCCCACACGCCCAGATGCTGGGATCGCTCGTCTGCATCGTGTCGTCCACGGCAATCGCGCCTTTCACGCCAAGGGCCAGACCGCAGTCTGCCGCAAGCTGGCTGGCGGGCCTGACGCCGATGGAGACCAGCACGTCATCGCAATCCAGCTCTCCATCCTCAAGGACAAGACCCTTGACCGCATCCCCTTCGCTCCTGATCGCTTGCACCTTCGCTCCGAGTCTGAGTTCCACGCCATGCGACCGCAGCTGGTCGGCGACCTGCGTGGCAAACTGCTGTGGCAGGAACGGGAGCAGGCGCTCCATGGCCTCGCAGACCGTGACCTTGAGTCCGGCCTCCGAAAGTTGCTCGGCGGTTTCCAGGCCGATGAAACCACCACCGATGATGGCGATGCGGTTGCCTTTCTTCTCGCTTGTCTTCAGCTTGATGCCGTCTTCGACATTGCGCAGATAGTACACCCCTTTGCTCTCGATGCCGGGGATGGAGGGCTTGATGGGGGTGGCGCCCGTGGCGATGACGAGCTTGTCGTAGGGCCACTGTCCTACCTCGTTCGTGTCGAGGTTCCTTACGGTCACGGTCTTCCCCTTCCGGTCGATGTGGGTGACCTCGTGATGGGTATACACGGGGATGCCGCGTGAATTCTTCATGGCGTCGACGGTCAGGGAAACAAGGTCATCGGCCTTGTCGATCATTCCGCCGACGTAGTACGGGAGTCCGCATGCGCCATAGCTGATGTAGCCGGATTTCTCGAAAACGGTGATCTCCATATCCCGTTTCAACCGCTTGGCTTTGCTTGCCGCGCTCAAGCCTGCGGCAGTTCCACCGATGACAACCAACTTCTCAGCCATGCGCATGCCTCCCTGTCGTGCCAGTTATTTCCTGACGCTGTATTTGTCGATGACGCCCATCTCGCCCATGACCCGTTCCAGCTCGTCACGATGCGGGCCGACGTAGTCCTGGTAAGGAGCGCGCAGATGTCCGCCGGGCAGACCGAGGATGTTCAACGCGGCCTTGATGCAGATCGGGTTCGAAAGCATGTACAGTTGCTGGAGCAACGGGAACCACTTGAAGTACTCTTCCCTGCACTCCTGCATGATCTGCATGCTGGTCCATGGGCGGGAATATTTGGCGACCTCCTCAGGAATGATGTTGCCGCCGATGTTGGCAGTACCGGTACCGCCGACAGCCAGGGTAGGAATGACAATCGAGTACTTCGGGAAATCACAGCACATGATCTTCACCTTGCCCTTGGTCAGACGCTGCACCTGGACCAGCTGCTCGACACTCCCCATCGCCTCTTTGTCGATGACGAAGTTGGGATGCTTCTCACTCAGCTTGGCGATGTTCTCGGGGGAAACCTGGACTCCAAGGCGGGACGGGTTGTTGTAGATGCCGCAGGGAATACCGATGGCGCCCATGCAGGCGTCGAAGTGCGCGAACTGGGCAGGTCCCGCGATCAGGACATACGGGGGAACGGTGAAGATGACACCATCAGCCCCCTCCTTCTCGCAGTACTTGGCGAAATCGATGCTCATCTGCGTGGTCAGGCTGGCAGCGCTGAAGAAGACCGGAATCCGATGGTCGACCATCTTGATGACCTCGTGGACGATCTTCTTCTTCTCTTCCAGTGTGAGCAACGTGACCTCACCGGCAGATCCAAGGACGAAAATCTGGCTGGTACCATACTTGATCTGACGATCAATCAGAATGCCAAAGCCGTCATAATCGACCGAGCCATCCTCCTTGAACGGAGTCGGCATCGCGACGAACGATCCAGAACAATTAATCATTTCTCATTCTCCTTCGAAATGCAAAAATACCATGATACGGGATAACTTTATGTCCTGTTGCCCCTGTTGGAAATGCCGGGGGTTACGATGTAATTCACATTACATGTTTCCTGATGTTTGCCGTAGGCAAAAGGGCGCATACTGCCGACAAGGCAAAATCTTTGTATATTTGGTGGCATGCAGGAACAAATGCTCGTCTCTTTCGGCGGATGCAAGGGCCAAAACCCATGGGTATGCATGTTCGTCGCGGACAGACAGGAAAAAACCATACTACGGATCACAACGACCCCTTACGCGGTCAATGAACGGCTGTACTCGTACAAGGACAGCAGACTGGCGCACTGGGTGAACGAGAACGCCCAGGACCTTGTCTCCGGATTCCTGGCTCCCCTTTTCATCGAACCCGGGACAGTCCTTAAAAAGAACACCGCCGGAAAGATGGTCGACGCGCTGCTCCTCGCCTTTCCTGGCGGCATGGACCATTTCAAGCTGCTTAGGAATACCATCGGCCTAAGCAGCGAAGACCGCTTCGACAAAATCGTAAACGGGGCGTACGGTGCAGACAGGCTGACGGCCGGCAACCTGCTTTGGACGAAGGAATACCTGACCGAACTGAATACCCAGCTGAACGCAAAAGCGTTCATCAAGGCCCGCTGGAAAGCCCTGGAACCCACCAGGA
Organism: uncultured bacterium; assembly: GCA_905215015.1. Taxonomy (GTDB): domain Bacteria; phylum Spirochaetota; class Spirochaetia; order Sphaerochaetales; family Sphaerochaetaceae; genus RUG023. The sequence goes on from CAJMOS010000009.1 coordinate 16,956, forward strand.
TTCCCTGGAATTCCGTCGAGGGCTTGTGGGACAGATACGCCCCGGACTCCAATCTCCGGGAAATCCACCATGAGCACCTTGTCCCGACCGGCAAGGCAAAGGCCTTTCTGGAAAAGCACATGCCGCTCGTGGGAAGAATCGATGGCTATCAATGGAGGCAAGCCGACAGCCGGTGGACCGGTCCGATCGACCTGCTCTTCTCCTGCGGCAACCAAGTCTACGCGGTCAAGGTACAAGCAGGAAAGCCCGACGACCTGTACGCCAATCTGGCGCCGAGCGAGCTCAGACGCTTCATCAGCCTCTGCAGGAAAGAACGCTTTACCGCCACCGTCATGCCGGTCAGCGAGGCCGGAGACCCGCTGTACCAGCTGGACTGGGGTCTGTTTGACGCGGAGACGCTGTTCCAGACCGGAAAGCTGAACGCGGTCAGCCCGCCGATGCTGCTGACCAGTTCCCTCTCACAAAGAAGCCCCTATGAGCTGATGGCCATCGCCATCTCCACCCTCGCGGACAAGATACGCAGGCAGGGTATGGAAATCCTCGCCATGGACACGGAAACGGGAACCATGACCATCAGCAACAATGGAGAAAGGCGGGAGATCCTTGTCTTCCTCGGACAAAACGGCCAGCCCACCCAGACATCAGGGCAAACGGGATTCCGGGTGGACATCGTCCCCCTCTCGATGGAGGACCTGGCCCTCTACCGCGGCCATCCCTACCGGATCACCACAAGGCTGCTCTGGGAGGTCTGAGCTACTTTGCGGCTTCCTTGAGCGTGGAGACGATACCGGCCAACGTCGACAGGTCGCTGGGAAGAATCAGTTTGGTGCTTTGTCCGTCGGCGACCTTCTCCAAGGCCTCGAGGCTCCGAAGCCTGATGACCGCGTCATCAGCGCCCGCCTCTTTGACCATGCGGATGCCGGCGGCCTTCGCGTCCTGGACGGCCTTGATCGCGGCAGCCTCCCCTTCCGCCTTCTTGATGGCCGCTTCCTTCTGGGCTTCCGCAGCGAGGATGACCGACTGCTTCTCACCTTCCGCAACCAAGATCGCGCTTTGCTTCTTCCCTTCGGCAATCAGGATCGCCTCACGCCGCTCACGTTCAGCGCGCATCTGCTTTTCCATCGCCTCCTTGATCGCATCGGGAGGAATGATGTTCTTTACCTCGACACGGTTGACCTTGATGCCCCACGGGTCGGTAGCTTCGTCGAGGATTCCACGCATCTTGTTGTTGATCACGTCGCGGCTGGTGAGGGTCTCGTCCAACTCCAGCTCTCCAATGATGTTGCGCAATGTCGTGGCGGCCAAGTTCTCCAGTGCATCCATAGGATTCTCCACTCCGTAGGTATAGAGCTTGGAATCGGTAATCTGGAAATAGACCACCGTGTCGATCATCATGGTCACGTTGTCCTTGGTGATCACCGGCTGGGGGTCGAAGTCGAGCACCCGTTCCTTCAAGGAAACCTGGTTCGCGATACGGTCGATGAAGGGCAGCTTCACGTGAATGCCCACCGACCAGGTCTTGCTGTACGCTCCGAGTCGCTCGATGACGAAGGACTCGCTCTGCGGGACAATCCGGATGTTGAAGACCATCAGCAACGCGATTACCGCACACAAGCCAATCAACACGTACACCATCAGTTGACTCCTTTCTCTTTTGGAGTGATGACCAAGGTATTTCCCTTGATTGCCACCACGGTGCAGACCGCGCCGTGGGCAATGGGCTGCCCGTTCAGCGAGGTGACACTCCATACCACCCCGCCACGGCTCTTTGCCTCGCCCTTCCGGAAGGATTCAACAGCCCGGACCACCTGGACATCCGTCCCGACCAGCGCGTCGGCATTGGTCTCCTCCTTCCCGACATGCAGTTTCCTCACCGCGAACGGGCGGGTACACACCATCAACACGATGGCGAGAACCAAAAACAGCAGGACCTGGTAATGGACAGGCATCCCCGTACGGGACACAAAAACCAGCACGTGCGCGCTGATGGCACCCCAGACCGAGGTCAAGGCCACGGTACAGGCCTCAATGACAAGGCAGAGCACCATCACCGCCAGCCACACATAGGGCATGGAGACAGAAAAGCTTCCCATGGCCCTACTATACACTACTTTTCAGGGAATCGGCAAAAAAGAACGGGACACCATGCAAGATGTCCCGATCCGCTTGCAGCTGCCACAGGATGTCTGTGGCGAAGGATCCCCTTCTTACTTCCCGAAAGGAACCACGTGGGCGACTGCATCCTTCGGCTGGATGCGGGTTTCCTTGTTGTCCAGGTCGACCAGCACATAACGGTTGTTGCCCATGCCCATTTCCTTCATACAGGAAAGCTGGCGCAGGCCATGCCTGGTCTCCATGCGCTCGACAAGGTCATGGTTGTACTCCTTCGGCATGGCATAGACGAGATCCACGCATGCCTGGTCGACAGCCAGGATGTCCAAGGAGGCGAGAATGCCGACATTCGGCGTGACGACCGGTGCCGCATCAACTCCAGCGCAGTCACAGTCCACCGACATGTTGCGCATCACGTTGACGTAGGCGATATGTCCTGCAAAGTAGTCGATGGTGGCCTTGGTGCTTTCCGTGATCCGCTCCATCAGTTCCTCTTGGGCGATGGACCACTGGTTCGAGGATCCCTCGGCGGTATGGATCATCTTCTTGCCGATGCGGCCATCGGCGCAACCGATACCGATGTTCTTGTTGGAACCGCCGAAGCCACCCATCGTGTGTCCCTTGAAATGGGTCAGGACCAACAGCGAGTCGTAGCTTGGCATGTGGGAGCCGACGGACATCTCCTTGAACCATTTGCCACCCTTCACCGGCAGCATCGTCGTCCCCTCTTCATCCATGATGTCGACCGGGCAGAAGGTCCAGCCATTGGTCTTGAGCGTCTGACGATGGACCTCGGTCGTATAGCGCCCGCCCTCATAGTAGGTGTTGGTCTCGACAATGCTGGCGCCGGGAAGGTCCTTTCGCATCAGGTTCTCCACCCAGGCATGGGGGATGATGTTCGGCCCATGTGGCTCGCCGGTGTGGAGTTTCACGCCGACCTTGCCGGTGATGGTCTCCTTGACCTTCTGGAAGATGCGCTCCAAGCCCGCGGCCGAAAGGTCGCGAGTGAAATAGACGATTGATTCGTTTCCCGTTCTCTGTGCGTACGGCACAAACACATTGCCCTTCACGGATTCCATCATATGCCTCCTGGCAGGACATACCCCGTCTACCATACATAATCCGCTTCAAGGAAGACCCCTTTCGTATGGGAACATACCAACAAAAGGAACAAGGCGTCCAATACTTTTTGCGTATGGCAGACCAACGTTCCATGCATAGCGGACGAATCCGTCAGATTCCTGCAAGCAGCATTCCCTGGACTGCGACGGAAAGAGCCGCCACATCTCCCAGACGTTCCCCCAATCCTGCCGGAACCACCTTGCAGACAGCACGGGCAGACGGAAGGGCCTCTTCGGCAATCACACGCTCCATCTCTTCCCGGAACAACGATTCGCTCCGCGCGAACACACTGCCGATGATGATACGTTCCGGATTCAGGATATCGATCAGCAAAGAAAGACCTTTCCCCAGCTCACGTGCGGAAATCCGGTAGGCGGTCTGCGCCAGGGAATCTCCACGAAAGGCTTCTTGCGCGACAGCTTTCGCGGTAAGCACGGAATAGGCGTCAAGCGCTGATGGTGCGTGGGGTTCCCTGAGCAACGCACGGGCAAGCCGGGCGATGCCGCCCCCGGAGCAGTAGCCTTCAAAAGAACCATGCTTGCCGTAGCCGAGAGGACCATCATCCTCCAGCCGGATATGCCCGACCTCGCCGGCGAGCCCATTCGTGCCGGAATAGAGATGCCCGTCAAGAATCAGACCGGCCCCGAGCCCGGTACCAAAGGTAAGGAAAACCAGATTGTCGCATCCAATCCCTTCGCCGAACCGCCATTCTGCCAGTGCGCAGGCATTGGCGTCGTTCTCCAGAAAGGCGGGAATGTCCAATGAGGAGGAAACATAGTCGACGATGGGAACATCGTCCCAACCAGGAAGGTTCGGCGGAGAAGAGATGATTCCCTTCCTGCCATCCAGCGGCCCCCCGCAGCTGATGCCGACGGCACGGGGCTTGAGCTCCTGATGGAAAAACGCCATGTTCCTGCACGCCGCCATCAACCGGTCCAGCACCGACCGCCACGAGTCCCCTTCCATGGGAATCTCCACCCGGTCGACCCGGTAATAGGTCCCCCGCTCCCAGTCCAGTTCCCCGAGCACCGCGCTGCTTTTGGTCCCGCCAATATCAAGTCCGAAACACGTCATGGACCAAGTATACAGCTAATCGAAAACGACCGAAACGTCCTGGCGTTCTTCCACCTGTCCGACAATGGGATACGGAAGGTTCTTCGCCTCCTCAAGCGGCAATGCGAGCAAGAGCCCGCCACTGGTTTCCGGATCAACGAGGATGTCCTTCTGTTCTTGCAGGAGAGCAGGGCCGAAGCGCACATGGCTGGCAACGTAATCCAGGTTGTGGTACAGCCCTTCCGGCAACATTCCAAAGCGGGCCATCTCCAAGGCATGCGGCAATACCGGAATCGCCTCCGCCTTGAAGCGGAACGTCACCCCGCTGGCGTCAGCCATCTGCATGCCATGGCCGCTGATGCTGAACCCCGTCACGTCGGTGGCCGCATGGACCTCCAGCGCTCTCGCCTTGTCCCGCGCGTATTTGTTCAAGGTGACCATGCTTTCCACCGCAGGGGCGAGCTGGTCGTCACCGATCATTCCTCCCTTGTACGCGGTGGTGAGGACACCGACTCCCAGCTTCTTGGTGAAGACCAGCACGTCGCCGGCACGGGCTCCGCTGTTGGACCAGATGGAATCTTTCTGTGCAAAGGCGGTCACGCACAGCCCGTACTTCGGGGTCGGGTCGCTGATGGTATGGCCGCCTGCGATGACGGCACCGGCCTCAAAGACCTTGTCCTGCCCTCCGCGAAGGATGCCATCCAATACGGACAGTGGCTGACAGTGCGGGAAACAGACCAGGTTCATGGCCACCGCAGGTTCCGCACCCATGGCGTAGATGTCGCTGAGCGCATTCGCCGCCGCCACCTGCCCGAAGGTGAACGGATCATCGACCATAGGAGGAAAGAAATCGACGGTCTGGATGGCGACGATGTCCTCCGTCACCTTCCACACCAGCGCATCGTCACTGCCCTCGAACCCCTCCACCAGATGTTCGCTATGCATCGGCGGAAGATGGTCGATGACCTGATGGAGCTGGCTCGGATCCAGCTTCGCGGCACAGCCACTTGTCTTGACCAGGCTGGTCAGCCTTACGGGTTTTGCTGCCAGTGATTCGCCCAGTGCGTGTCTCCCTCTCTCCCTATTCCCTCGACATCGTCATACAAACCCAAATCCCACTGGGACCCCTTCCATGTCGCGCAGGTCCCGCAGGACGACGAAAGCGCCCGGGGGACCGGACGCAATCGTACCTCTACCCCCTGCTTCTTCGCCTCCCGAGCGAAGCACATGGCCGCATAATGGGAAACGAACGTAGCAGTGAATTCCATACCTCAAACCTTCTTCAAGAACAGATGGGTCTCCAGACCATCCTCTTTCACGGTAACGGCATATCCATTCGCACGGGCAAAGCGGCTCACGTTCTCGACCGCCGGGCGGCAGTCCACCACCACCTCTTCGCTCTCCGGCTTCCTGTCCAATGCCTTTTTGGCAAGGACTACCGGTTCGGGACAGCTCAAACCTCTTGCATCAACCATCTCACGCCTCCTGTTTCTTCTGTTTCTTGACTTGTGCGCATCCGATACCAACCAGGACGAGCAGACCGACAATCACCGCGACCTTGCCATGCAGGGTCGCGCCACCTGCCTTGTCGGCGGAATCGGCGACACCCGCCAGCGTCCAGTTATGGGCGAACGCCGCACCGACCAGCATGCCAAGACATGCCATGGCGCTGTCGCTGTTTCCCTCGCCGGCAAGAATCAGCTGGCGGAGCGGACAGCCACCAAGCATGACCGCGGCCAAACCGCACAGCGCCATGCCGAGGAAATTCCACAGCACGTCGTGATGGGAAACGGGTTGCCCGACAAAGCCAAGATGGAAACGTCCGGAGAGCAGGTTGCCAATCAATGCGAACAGGAAGATGCACAACGGTCCGGTGATCAACGTCGTGTCTTTGAACAGGATGATGTCGCGGATACCGCCAGCCATGCACATGCGGGTCCGTTGGGCAAGGGCACCGACAATCAGGCCGGCAAGCAGGCTGACCAACAGAGGCGCATGCATCGAACCGGGTCCTTTCTCGCTGAATGCCAACAGGAACGGGAAGCAGACCAAGACCACGAGGGCGGCAATCTGGATGGCCGGGAAACCGAGACCTTCAAGGCGTGGGGCCGCATAGCTTCTTCCCAGCGAGTAGCCCCTTTTCAGGAACTGGCAGCCGACAAGGACGCCACAGATGAAACCAAGCAGACCGACGATGCCGTTCAGGTCTCCACCGGCAAGGCGCAGCACCATGCGGAGCGGGCACCCCAGGAACACGAGCGCTCCCACCATCATGAAGAACCCAAGCACGAAACGGAGTACCGGACTGGAGCCACCTCGCGGGCGGAACTCCCCTTTTGCCATCGAGATCACCATGGATCCCAAGACCAGGCCGACGATTTCAGGGCGAAGGTACTGTACGACCGGTGCGGAATGCAGTTTCAAAGCACCTGCAGTATCACGGATAAAGCATGCGATGCAGAAACCCATGTTCTTGGGGTTTCCCATGGCAACCAACAACACGGCGATGATGCCGACCACGGAACCGGCAATCAGCAGGTTCCGTCTTTCTTTTGTCATTTCCATAGCAATTATGATGATACCATTATACAATGGAAAACACAAAGAAAATTCAACAAAATATCTTTATTTTGCTATATAAAAATAGAAGATTCGAAAATTTTCGCGAGAGGATTTGCAAGAAAATGCACAACAGAATTTATTTGGACAATGGCAGCACATCGTGGCCGAAAGCGCCAGGCGTCGGTGACACCATCAAGAACTTCCTCGAGCAGAACGGCAGCAACATAGGCCGCGGGGGGTATGACGAGGCCTACACGACCGAAGCAATGATTGGAGAAGTAAGGAATAAACTGGCAAACATGGCTGGAGACGGACACCACCCGGAATGCGTGACGTTCACCCTGAACGTGACCGAAGCGCTGAACTTCCTCATCAAGGGTTTGCTCTCTCCCGAAGACCATGTCATCGTCTCTTCGATGGAACATAACGCCGTTATGCGCCCACTCGTCCAATCACACACTAAATTTAGTCGCATTCCTGCTGATCAAGAAGGCCGCATGCGCATTGATGCTGTCGAGAGACTCATCTCTCCCACCACCAAAGCCATCATCACTACCGCTGCAAGCAACGTCTGCGGCACCATCCAGCCACTCGCCCGGCTGAAGGAAATCGCCAGGAAGCACCATCTTCTGCTGATTGTCGACGCGGCCCAAGGACTTCCCTACCTGGACATGAAAGGACTGGAAGCGGACGCAATCGCCTTCACAGGACACAAGGGCCTGCTTGGACCACAGGGAGTCGGAGGGATGATCCTCACACCCCAACTGGCACAAGCAATCGACCCTTTGGTCAGCGGCGGCACCGGATCGATGAGCGACAGCGAACAGATACCACCCTATCTTCCCGACAGACTGGAAGCAGGCACGCAAAACCTGCCGGGGATCCTCGCATTGGGAATAGCCCTCGATTACCTGGAGCAGCATGCAGAAGCGCTCAAGGCAAACGAACAGGCACGGACACAAGAACTGCTCGATGGACTCGAAAGAATCCCCCAGATCAGCATCGTAGGACCAAAGGCCATGGATGAACGTGTCCCCATCATCTCCATTGATGTACCGGGAAAAGACAATGCCGACATCGCCGACCTGCTTGCCCGGCAGGGCATCGAAACCCGTGTAGGACTGCATTGCGCCCCCATAGCACACAAAACTCTCGGCACCTTCCCCCGAGGCACCATCAGGTTCGCCCCGGGTCCTTTCACCACGAAGGAAGAAATCGAGACGACCTTGCAGGTACTGCAGCACATCGTACGCGCGTGAGCAGACAAGGCACCAAACAGGGAGCCGGTTGCGAGGTCCGGCTCCCTGGCGCAAGCATCCTTACTCCTCGACCTCGACAGGAATCAGTTTGTGGTTCAGGACATCGATGAGTCCCTTGTCGGTGAGTCCCAGTTCCGGTACTGTCGGCAGGGAGATGAAGGACAGGGCCATGAACGGCGCCTGCATCGGGCACCCGAGGCTGGCGGCCTTCCTGTTCATCACCTCGATCTCCTTCATGACCACGTCGGCATCCTGGTCGCTCATAAGGCCGCCCAACACCAAGGGCATGGACGCAATCACCTTGCCATCCTTGGCGACGGAACAACCACCATGGATTCTTGCCAGTTCGTTGACTGCCGCTGCCATGCTCGCGTCATCCACCCCGATGACCACGATGTTGTGGTGGTCATGGCTTGTGGAGAACGCAAGGGCTCCGGAAGCCAGGCGGAAGCCTCTGACAAAGCCTACACCCACTCCGCCAGTCTTGCCGTAGCGTTCCACCACCGCAAGCTTCAACACATCGTTTTCCAGGTCCCTCTCGATGAAGCCGTCCTTGACGGGAAGCGTGTGGATCAGAAGCTTGTTGATGATCTGCCGGTCGATCATGTCGATGACTCGGACAGCGGTCTCTCCCGATTGCTTCCGAGAGGCAACACGGAAGTTCCCTGCCGTAATCGGGTTCTTCAAATGGACCGTATCCTTGATCCAGTCCGGATAGGTAGGGACTTCCGTCTTCCGTACCATCTTGCCGTCCTCGGCCACCAGTCTTCCTTCGAAGAACACTTTGGAAGGCCGCATCTCTTTCAGACTGGGAACGATGAGGATGTCTGCCAACCGGCCAGGGGTAATGGAACCGAACTCATCCTCCAGCCTGAAGTGCTTGGCGGCATTGATGGTGGCGATGCGAAGGGCATCCACTGCCTCCATACCCAGTTCCTGGGCACGTCGGACGTTGTAGTTGATGTGGCCTTCATCGGCAATTTCATTCGGATGCTTGTCATCGGTACAGAAGCAGATGTTGTCCAGGTTGCAATGGTACTCCAGTGCTCCTTTCACCAAAGCGTCCAGGTTGCGTTCCGTGCTTCCTTCCCTGATGAATACCTTCATGCCGACACGCAGTCTCGCGATCATCTCCTCCACCCGCACAGTCTCGTGGTCGTCGGAGATGCCGCTGGAGGCGTAGACGTTCAGCTCCTGGCCCATCCGGCCGATGGCATGGCCGTTGACGATCTTTCTTCTCGCCAAGGTCTCGGCGACCTTCTGGATGTACTCGGTCTTCACGAACAGGATCTTGGAAGGGTCCAGCTCTCCCAACGAGATCGCCTCCGGCCATCCCATGATCTCGCGGACTTCCTTCGGCCCGAGGATGGCGCCGGTGGTCTCCAAACCAGGTGCGGTCGGGACTCTGGATGGCACCTCAAGGAGCAATCGCATCGGCAGGTTCTCCATATTGCCGACCATGGCTTTGAGACCCGCCTCCCCTGCCACGTTGGCGATCTCCATCAGGTCAGCGCAGATGGTCAGGGTGCCGCTGGGGACGATGATGTTGGAAAGGGCCTCGGGAGAAAGCATGGTGGTCTCGAAATGCATGTGGGAATCGATAAGGCCCGGGCAAGCGAACTGCCCGTGACAGTCGATGGTTTCTTTGGCTTGCAAGTCGATGCCCGGCTCGATGGAGACGATGCGCTTATCCTTGACATAGATGTCCGTCGGATAGATTTCCCGGGAAAAGACATTGACCAGTCTGACATTTTTCAGCTTCAGATCGCAAGGGATCTCGCCAAGACCGGTACGGATCGTGGTGGTGATTTCTTCAACAGTCCTCATAGTTCCTCCTTTCGGGACTGGCGTTGAGGCGGCAGCAGCCGTCATACCCCATCATAGTACCACGAGAGCGAGTACGGGATATCCTTGAATTTCTCCAAGTAGCTGCCATCGACCAGGTATTCCCAGTCCCGGAAGTAATAGTCGCCGTTCTCGTAGACGATCTGTACCGTCCACGTCATGCCGACGATGCGCGCGGCCTGCTGGAAGGTGACGGTCCCTTGCTTCTTGTCTTCAGAAAGTTCCATGACCGGCTCGAAGATGTAGAACGGGGTGATGTAGGGATAGGTCCTCTCGAACCGGTACCGTTTCACGAACTCCTCCTCGCTGATGCACGCCTTGATGTCGGATGTGAGGAACGGATAGATGCCTTCCGGCTCCTTTCCCCCATTGTTGAAGGCTTCCTTGTATGCGAGGACCCGCTCCAGCGCCCTTTTCTCCGTGGCCTCATGTACCCTCCTGGTGGCGCAGGAGACAAGCAGGAGAAGGCACATCGCCACAGGAAGGAACTTTCTCATCAGCGGTCCAGCCGGGAATACGGGATGGTGTAGGCGCTTGGGAACTCGGCCTTTTTGGAGGCGATGACCAGCGCGATGATGGTCATGATGTAGGGCAGCATCAACAGGAACTGGCTCGGAATGCCGATTCCCTGGGCCTGCAACCTCAGCTGGAGGGCCTGCGCCATGCCGAAGATCAGGGCGCCGAACGCGGCGTTGACCGGCTTGAAGCGCGCGAAGATGACGACGGAGACGGCGATGAACCCGAAACCCCCGATGATCTTCTCCGTGAACGTGTTCATGTAGGCGATGGTCATGAAGGCCCCGCCGGCGCCGGCATAGGCGCCGCCGATGAGGACGGAAAGGTACCTGACGAGACCGACATTGACGCCTTTGGAGTCAGCTGCCCGCGGGTTCTCCCCCACCGCCTTGATCTTCAGCCCGAAGGTCGTCTTTTCCAGCACGAACCAGGAAAGCGGAAGCACCAGCACATAGGTCAGGTAGACGATGATGTTGTGGGAAAAGAGGATGGTCCCGAGGACAGGAATCTTGGAAAGCACGGGAATCTCCACCGTCGGGAACGGGACGACGCTGGGAGGAAGCGTCCGGATGCCGAAGACCAGCCGGTAGATGTAGACGGCCAGCCCGGTGGACAGGATGTTCATGCCGATGCCGGCGACGACCTGGTTGGCCCGCATCGTGACGGAAAGCCACGCCATGATCAGGCTGTAGGCGATTCCTGCCATGATGCCTGCCGCCATGCCGAGCCACAGGGAACCGGTGACGGAAGCCACGGTGAAGCCACAGACCGCACCCATCAGCATGGTGCCTTCCGTACCCAGATTCAGGATACCAGCCCGCTGGGTGTAAATCTGGCCAAGAGCAGGAAGAAGAATCGGAGTGGCGAGACGGACAGTCCCCGCTAGAAGGCTAATGAAAAATGCAAGGATGGTGCTGTCAGCCATTGGAGGCCTCCTTTTTGGGCTTTTTCTCCCAAAAGCCTTTGATCCGATTGGCAAGGGTGACCTTGGCAATCACCAAAATGATAATCAACCCTTGAATGACATCAACGACCGAATACGGGACGTTGGTCATGCGCTGCATGGAGGAACCACCGCAGAGAAGTACCGAGAAGAAACAGGCGGCGGCGATGATTCCCACAGGATTCAACGCGCCGACAAGGGCGATGATGGTGGCGATGTTGCCGTAGTCCGTGAACGTGGACTGCAGGCGGTACTGGATGGCCACGATCTCCAACCAGCCCGCGAGACCGGCGAACGCACCGGAGATGAGCATGGTCGCCATGACGGTCCGCTTCACGTCGACACCGGCATAGATAGAGACTTTCTCTCCCTGTCCGATCAGGTCAATGCGGTGTCCTGTGGTGGTCTTCCAGAAAAAGAGCATGAAGATAACGGCAAGGATCAGGATGAAGATCCCGGAATGGAAACGATAGTTGGGGCCAAGCAGCCTAGCCAGATGCATACCTTCCGGAATGGCATCGGATTGGGTCAAATCACTGTAAGGGTCGTGGAGGAAGCCGGCAGGCCCTGTGGCCACATACATGAGGAAGTACCTGGCGATGTGGCTCAACATCAAAGTGGTGATGACTTCATTGGCATTGAACCGGTTCTTCAGCCATCCCGCAATCCCCGCCCACAGGGCTCCGGCCGCAACTGCGGCAAGAAAGGAGAGCGCCATTTTCACCGGGAGCGGACCAGCGACATGGAGGGCGACGATGGTAGTGGCAATGGCGCCCATGACGAACTGCCCCGTAGCGCCGATGTTCCACAGCTGTGCCCGGAAGGCGATGGATACTCCGAATGCCATCAGCATGATGGGAATCAGCTTGACAAAGAGTTCGCTGATTTTGTTCTTGCTCCCAAAGGCTCCGCGGAGCATGGCACCGTAGGCTTCGGCCGGACTGTTGCCGGAAAGGACAATCAGGATGGCGCCGAGCAAAAGCGCCACGATGACCATGGCAAACGTACAGAGGAGCTGACTCGTGGATTCTTTGGTTCTGTCTGTCACTTGGTTGCCTCCTTGTCCAGCTTTCCACCCATCATCAGCACGCCGATGTCCATCGGATTGGCTCCGCGTGGAAGGATTCCCATGATCTTTCCATCATAGATGACCGCGATACGGTCGGAAATCTGAAGGATCTCCTCCAGGTCCGCAGAAACAAGAAGCACCGATGTACCGTTGTTTCGAGCGTCCAGGATCCGCTGTCGGACATATTCAGATGCACCCACGTCAAGGCCTCTCGTCGGCTGGTTGGCGATGAGGACCTCCGGGTTTCCCTCCAGCTCACGGGCAAGGATGACCTTCTGCTGGTTGCCACCGGAAAGGGACCGGGAAACCTCCTCCCCATTGATCGCCTTGATTTGATAATCGCTGCGGGCCCTTTCCCAGTTCTTTCGAACCAGCTGCTGGGAAATCAGGCCATGTCTCTTCAGGCTTTTGTCTGCAAGCCGTTTGAAAATCAGGTTCTTCTCCAGCGACCAGTTGACGGCAAGACCTGTCGTGAGCCTGTCTTCGGGAATGTGGGAGATTTTCTTGCCGATGTAGAAGGAAGGGGTCTTGCCGGAGATGTCCTCCCCTTTCAGGGCGAAGGAACCGGAGACCAACGGTCTCAGGCCGGTGAGCACTTCGCAGAGCTCCCGTTGTCCATTGCCGTCGACCCCAGCCAGTCCCAGTACCTCGCCCTCGCGGATGTCCAGAGAGACGTCATGGAGGGCCTCGACCCCTTTGTCGTTCCTGGCGACCAGATGGGAGATGGAGAGCTTCACCGCTCCCGGAATCTTTTCTGGAGCCGGGAAATCAAAGAGGACCTGGCGTCCCACCATCATGTTGGAAAGGTCGGCCTTGCTGACATTCCCGTCCACCAGACGGCTGCCGATGAGGGAACCGTCCCTGAGGACAGTCACTTCGTCGACGATGGAGATGATTTCCTCCAATTTATGGGTGATCAGGATGATGGACTTGCCGTCTTCCTTCATTTTCCTCAGTGTAACAAAGAATTCCGCCGTCTCCTGAGGGGTCAGGACGGCTGTAGGCTCGTCAAGGATGAGAATGTCGCATCCCATATAGAGCTGGGTCAGGATCTCCACCCTCTGCTGCTCCCCGATGGAGAGCTGCCAAATGCGGGAATAGGGATCCACGCCCATATGGTATTTGTCGGAAAGGGCCTTCAGATCCCTGGCTGTCTCCTCGGTATCAAGCAGGATGCCCTTTCGGGACTTCTTGCCGAGCATGACGTTCTCCACGACAGAGAGCGGCCGGCAGAGCATGAAGTGTTGGTGGACCATGCCGATTCCATGCCTCATGGCGTCAACAGGGCTGGTGATTGCCACTTTCTCTCCATTGATACGGATTTCCCCTTCCTCCGCCTTGTAGAGGCCGAAGAGCACATTCATCAAAGTGGTTTTTCCTGCGCCGTTCTCCCCAAGAAGGCCATGAATGGAACGTTTCCTCAAAGCAAAGTCAACGTTGGCAACAGCGGGGATGCCGTTGAACACTTTGGTGATGTGGCGCATTTCAACTACGTAGTTTTCCATGGAATGCTTTCGCTCCGCCGTTTCCCGAAAACGGTGTCCTTTACGAAGAAAGCGACCTGCAGAAGCAAGCCGCTTTCCATCTCGATCACAGTGTAAAGTCAAACCTCGGGAAGAGCAACTTCATTCTTTCCCAGTTTGTCAAGGACCATCGCGATCGCCGCCTTTGCATCGTCGGAAAGGTACCCTTTGGGATCGTTGATCGGTGTCATGGAAAGGCCTCCGTTGGCAACGTTGATCATGACGCACTTTTCCTTGGATTCGGAGAAGAAGGAACCATCCTTGATGGTGGAGAAGATCGTCTCCAGAGCGTTCGCCCATTCATATTGGAGGCCGGAGAGAACGTTCTTCGGTGCGAGGGACCTCTGGTCCTCGACGTTGCCGAGCACATACTGGTCCTTGGCGACTGCCGCATTGACCACACCAAGACCGATACCATCACCAGAGTGCCAGATGACGTCGACGCCGCTGTCGTACATGCCGACAGCCGCCTCATAGGCACCTGCCGTATCGTTCCAGTCGCCCGTGTAGACTTCCTGGATCTCAATCGCCGGGTTGACGGATTTCACGCCAGCCTTGAAGCCTTCGTGGCCACGGGTGATTTCCGAACCCATACCGCCACCGATGACACCGACCTTGCCCGTCTTGGTGGCATACGCGGCGACGACGCCCATCAGGTATCCGCCAGCCTCGAGCTGGACGTCGTATCTGGTCATGTTGGTGTTGTCATACATGCCGCAACCAAGGAGGAACGCGGTCTTGGGGTACATCTTGGAGACCTTGAGGACCGGGTCGGAGAACTGGAAGCCATGGCCGATGATGACATCGTAGCCGGCGTCGGCATATTCAATCAAGGCCGGCTCGATATCCGCAACGTCGTAGACGCCCTCGACCACCTTGAGGTCGATTTCCGAGGAGTGCTTTCCCTGGTACTCGGTCATGCCCCGATACATGGCCTGGTTGAAGGACACGTCGTCGCTCTTACCCGGCAGGATGAGGGCGACCTTGAGCTTGGAAGACTTCTGCTGCTCGGATTTTCCTTGAGCAAAAACAGAACAGAGGGCAAGCGTGGCAATGAGGATTGTTGTCGTCAGTTTCTTCATGTGGATTCAGCCTCCATGGAAAAAAGATAGCAATATGCTATGGGAAAGAAGCACACCAAAACAACGGCAATGGGAAATATCTTTCTAAAAAAATGAAAGTTTTCGCTCCAAAACGCAACAAAAAAAGCAAAAACAAGGCTTTATGTTCTTTTTCTGTTCCCCGCTACTTCCCGAATGGCGTCCACCATCTGCTGGTAGCCTGTGCACCGGCAGATGTTGCCGCCAAGGCCTCTACGAATCTCCTCAGGACTCGGATCCGGATGCTTCCGCAAAAGGGCTTCCGCGGACATGATCATGCCGGGGGAACAGAAACCGCACTGGATCGCGCCATGGCGGATGAATGCCTTTTGAATCTCCGAAAGCTCTCCGTCCTTCTCGATCCCCTCGATAGTCAACACCTCGCGTCCCTCGGCGTTGAGGGCAAGGAAAAGGCAGCTGTTGACCGAAATCCCGTCGACCAGGACGGTGCAGGCACCACAGTCCCCTTCCCCGCAGCCTTCCTTGGTTCCTGTCAGATGGAGCTCGTCCCGCAGGAAATGGAGGAGCGTCATGTCATCACGGACCATCCCTTCGAACGGCTTTCCATTGATCGTGCATCTCAGCATCTGGCTCATTCGGCTACCTCCTTATACAGTTCCTCCAGAAGGCCTCTTGCCACCACCCTTCGGTACTCTGCGCTCCCCCACCGGTCGTCGATGGGGGAAATTTCCGTCATGAGTACATCCTGAGCCTCCGCGATGTCGCCGCTTTCGCTCAAGATCCGGGATGTCTCCTTGCAGAACCGTACCGTGGGAGCGGCAGAACCCACAGCCACCCGCACCTGATGGTCCGACGTAGCAGATACCGCGATGGATAGGATGGAGACCGCCAGTGAGGTCCGCTTTCCAACCTTGCGGAAGGCTGAACGGAGAGCGGGATCTTTCCGAAAGACAAAGGAGGCCACAAGGTCCCCCACCATACGGATCTCAGGATTGAGAACGAGGATGGGTGCCACCGCATCAGAGGCAGGAGAATGGGAGCACCAATTGCCCCCGATGGTTCCGCGGTTCCGGACCTGCGGCCCTCCGATTTCCGAGGCAGCCTGGTATAACGCCCAGAGATACCTCTTGACCGGAGGAAACTCCTCAATCTGGGTAAAGGAACAGGAGGCACCGATTGCAATGGTGTCGTCGGTCTCCCTGATGGCATGAAGGGCGGGAATTCTCTCAAGCGAGACTAGGTCTTTCGCCACGGGCTTTCCGTGGTACCGGTCGACCATCAGGATGGTGCCGCCGGCGAGATAGCTCCCTCCGGTAGCCTTCTTGATGGCGACGGCTTCCTCTACCGTCGTGGGAAAATGCAGTCGGAAATCCATCAGCGTCTCCTTATCAGGGCAAGACTGTCGATCGGCAGCTTGGTGATTGTCACGTCGGGGCAGAGCGCATGCACTGCCGCGATGATGGCCGGAGCCAGGGCGACGGTGGAACACTCCGCCACTCCCTTGGCCCCGAACGGCCCTTCCTCTTCATAGGCGTCCACGTTCTCGTTGGTCAAACGGGGGGCGTCCGTGCTGGTCGGCATGATGTAGTTGGCCATGCCGTTCTCAAGGGACGTCCCGTTGCGGTACCGGACCTCTTCGGAGAGGGCATACCCCAACGACATGACGATCCCGCCAAAGGCCTGCCCCTCCATCAGCGTCGGGTTGATGACCTTGCCTGTCTCCGTCACATTGTGGACCCACAGGACCTTCACCTCACCGGTGGTACGGTCCACCTTCAACTTGACCCCCTGCACCATGTAGGAGAAGAAGGCGTGGATGCCTTCCTCCGTCGTCTCGGGGAACGCATACTTCGCTTCCGCCTTGCCCCCATGCTCTTTCACCTGGAGGGCGGCCTTGCGGATTGCGTTTCCCGCAACAAAGGTGCTTCGGCTGGCCGCGGTGGAACCACTGTTTCCCTGACCATCCGTGAAGCCCATGCGCATGTCGATGGCTGACATCGGGACTCCCAGTGTTTCGGCGGCGATCATGGCCAGCGTGGTCTGGCTCCCTTGTCCGATGTCGACCAGGCTGGTGGTCACCAGATAGGTGCCGTCCGGTTTCTGTTCGACGGTGGCGTAGCAGTCGTCAGGGACGCCCTTCCCCATCCCGCTCGACATCATCCCTGCGGCGATCCCGTAGCCGATCTCAGGATCCTTGTTCCCCTGCATCTCCTGGTAGAACGCACTGTTTCCAAACTGGTCCAGAGCCTTGGCGAACTCGGTGCAGTGGAGCATCCGTCCACCCATGGAGCCGGACTGCCACCTATGAATGGCATTCCGTTTTCGTATCTCCAGAGGATCCAGCCCCAGCTTTTCCGCGGCCCTGTTCAAAAACGTCTCGATGGCGATGGCGGATTGGGGAGCCCCGAAGCCACGCATGGCGGAGGCGGGGGCATGGTTGGTATAGACCAGATGGCCATCGAGCCGGACGGAGGGGATAAAGTAAGGACCTGTCATGTGTTCCAGACCCAACCCAAGGACGGCAGGGCCGAGGATGGCGTACGCGCCGGTGTCAAGGCACATGTACCCCTCGAATGCCAAGATGTGGCCTTCGTTGTCGAATCCGGCCTTTGCCTTGACCGTAGCCGGGTGCCGCTTCATGCCATAACGGATGTTTTCCTCTCTGGTGAAGACGAACTTGGCGGGTTTTCCGGTAAAGTGGGTGACGATGGCTGGATAGATCTGCGCAGTATTGCCATCCTTGCCACCGAATCCCCCTCCGACCACACCGGCTCTCGAATCAACCTGTTCAAAGGGCAGACCGAGAACACTGCAGATGGTATGCTTGTCGGCCCAGGCGTTCTGGGTCGAGGAGATAAGGGAAAGCCTTCCCTCCTCATCCACATAGGTGAACGCTACTTCCGGCTCCATGAACCCATGGCACTGCATCGGCATGTGGAAGGTTTCCTCGAACACAAAGGCGCTTTTACGGAACGACCCTTCCAGGTCGCCCTTTTCCGAATGGAAGTCCCTGCAGAGGTTCCCCTTCTCGAACAGCCGAGGAGCCGTGTCCGACAAAGCTTCTTCATAGTTGTCCAACACCGGCAGTTCCTCTATGTCCATGGTGATGGAGGAAGCGATCTCCCTTGCTTGCTCCAGCGAGGGAGCGGCCACTACCGCGACCGGTTCCCCCTGATAGCGGATGTGGTCTGAGGCGAACACCGGCTGGTCGTTGCAAACAGAGGGAATCACGTTGGAAACCAGATCGGAAGCCGTATAGCAGAAGACCCCTTCGGGACACGTGGGAATATGCAAAGCCTTCAAAAGTCCATGGGGAATCTTGGATCTGACCAACACGCAGTGCAGCATCCCCTCCTTGTAATAGTCTCCGCTATACAGGGCCACGCCTCTGGCCTTATCCCTGGCGTCCAGCCTTTCCACAGAAGTTCCTATGATCATCGGCACCTCCAATACACCATGAAGAAAGAGGTTTTCCCAAACGTTAGTAGTATAGTACAGAAGAGGCTTTTGTTCCTCTAGGAGTTTCCGCTGTTAAAGTTGGGCGAATGCCCTCCTGCTCCTGCTGGTTACATTCTCCCAACATTAACTACTTGGCGGCGGCAACAGTCCTCTTTCCGAACCCATCCTCAACCATATCAGGCATGATGCGTACAAGATCAATATCGTCCAGTTCGATTCAGCCAACTACTGTTCCGCGAGGAAGATATACGGACTGAATCCATTCCTAAGCGAACAACTGGAACAAATCAATAACGCCCTCATCCAGGGAATTATCCTTTCCTGAATGGCGGCATCACCACGTATATTGGCTACCTTATGCCTAGACTAGCGGTTTCCTGTTCTCCGGACAGGCAGTTTCTCCACACCAGAATACCCACATACCTTTTCTTGATTAGCAGAAGCATTACCTTTCGGTTATTCATATCAATAAAGTTGCTTAACCTGCAGGAAAAAGAATATAGTATAGTGTGTCGTACCGTCAACGTTCACAGTTCACAGAAAACAATTCTTTATTCCAGTCTAAAATACTCCATATTCAGCCTCCAAATCTTGCATCGGTGGTCACCTCTTCAAATACTTTCCATTTATTACATTTTGAACTATTCCGTCCAACTCAGGTATTTCGATTAAAAATCCCTGGGCTCTTTCAATAACATCGCCATTTCTGTATATCATGTCTCCATGCTTCTGCAGATACTGGGCATCAGGTTCATCAATAATCATTCGAGAAGAAATTGCATCATTTACACGCAACGCAACACGACCATTCAATTGAGCCTTTGTCGTTGAAGGAACCAGTTTAGCTTCCGGTCTCTGCGTGCAAATTACGAGGTGTATTCCCCTGCTCCTTCCAGCCTGCGCGATACGTTGAACTGGCTTATAAAAAGCGTTCTGCTCCTTCTTGGTCTCTAATTGATCCGCCAAATCTGCAAACTCATCTATCACAACAACAATTGGAGCAAGTTTCTCTGTTGCAATCTTGTTGTATTCTATAATATTAGCTACCCTTGCCTCAGCCAATAATTTTCCTCTACGCTCAGACTCTTCATAAACCACCTCTTTTATTACTCGGGTAGTTTCCCCAGCATCCGAAATTATACTACCGGAATATAAATGTGGCAGTCCCTCAAAATGGATAAAATCCTCAAGCTTTGCAGATGAAAGAATCAATTGCAAATCTTCCTTTCGAGGATGAGTCATCAGCATGGCAGCAAGCATTGAAAAAAGAAATACTGATTTACCAGAACCAGTGCTTCCTCCCACAAGCATATGTGGCATCTCTCCAAGATTCTCAAAAAGGTCTGTTCCATTTGGCGTTCTTCCCAATGGGAAATACAACTGTTCAGGAGAAGTGACTTTTGGTAAGGAGTCAATTACATCCCGAAACAGAACCGGTTCTCGCGTTAGTCTCGGGACATCCAATAAAAGATTATCAGAATTTGGCACCTGTTGAATAATTACGCCCGTCCGCTTCATTTCTCTACCAATGTCTTCAAGATGATTTTGCAGTCCCTGAAGGGCCTGACCTCGACCAAGTTTGAATTTCAATCTTATAACACTTGGACCTACAACTGTATCCTCTGCATTGCATTCCTTAAGCGCGACGTGATAGTCTCCACACGAGCGTCTAAAATCCTTGACCAGTTGGTCTATTTCAGAGTGGCTGACACCATTTTTCTCCTTTTCTGCTCCCTTTGTTGGTCCAAGCGTTTTAGAGCCAGAATCCCTGAGGACACTGACTCCACTTGGGTTCCCTTCTGCAACCATCTGTACATTTTGATCATAATCGGAAAAACGCACCGATTTCTGTACTGTTTCAATATTGTTATGTTTCGTTTCTTCTTTTGACATCTCTATGTCAGTATCAATAAAGGCATCGTCGGTAGGTTCAGTTCCTTTCTCGGTATCCTCGGAATTGTCAAAATCTGGAGAAACTGATTCCTTTATTTGGGTTCCTTCGCCAAGAATATCATGCTGTATTTCCTTCGCTGTTAGTATCCAGTAATCTACCGGGCAATCATCATAATCAGGATTCTTACAGTGAAAATGTTGGCCTCCTGAGGCTTCGTTCAACTTTATATGAAGAAGGATTCCAGAAACTTCAACCTTAAGTTCTTCGCCTTTGCTGTTACTGAAAGCCCTTTTCAGGATTAGATACCATCTCTTTTGCCAATCAGGATCATGCACGTTTCTGAAGCACTCCGAAACAATTTGATACTTCAGGACCTCTCTCCTTGCGGAGGTAAACATTTCTATTGAATTTTTATCTGCAGAGAATATTTCCCTTAATAGTTCGACCATAGAGGCTATCTGCTCTGCGGCGTGACCAGAAATATTAAAAAGTTTGGAATCTGATTCATCCCTGGTTATCTTCGCATCCGGAGATCCATCTCTTGTCTTAACCTCAATAGGTTCAACATAAAGTTTGTTTTCAGTTGCATCATAATGCAGACCTACTAAATCAGCTCTTTCGTTGCCATATTGGCTATTTTGCAACCACTGACGAGCCTTATCGTCATCTAACGATGCAACTAGTGCATCATTATACTTTTTCATATACCATGAGGCCGCGAAAAGTGTACCTATTAGCCCTTTCTTTGTATTATCTATCGCTTGCGAATCAGCACCAAACCTCGGTATGCTAATCAACCCGTTTGAAGCGACATGCCCAAATTGACGTAAAATCTCAACAAGCGTATCCTTCTTAGGATAAAGGTTATAGCCCCGAAGCAAATCCAAATATTGTGTTATTATCCTTGAATTATCTGCGGTCCAAACATTAACCACTCGCTTATCGTACTGCATCTCACCAATAGGGATAGATGCTTGAGGCTGATAGTTGTTTGTATCTCTATCTGCAACCACAAGCCATTGAACTTGCGCATCCTTAATAGTGGAAACAACAGCAGACATGTCCACGTTTCCATTATATGTTGTTCTAGGGTTCATATTATTACTTATGATGTCAGCCGACCTTAGAAGTTTGTTGTAATTTCCGATAAGTCCAGATTCAGACTCAGATGAGGGGAAAATAGTTCCTTTATGCTGAATCTCATCAAAGTCATAATCGTAGGTGATGACAAGCGGATTAATATACAGATTACGGCTATTTGGGCCATACTCAATTGCGTACGAGGATTGATCAAAATAAAAAGCTACATGCACCGGTCTAGACTCTAACGCTGTTTTAACTTCTGTAGAATCCTTGCAATTATGTATACTAATTGAAATTTGGTCATTCCTTATAAATTCACCTATCTCGTAGTCGTTACCAGAATAATCAAGTTTTGAGAGTTCAGTATTCCCGTTTTGATTTCTCGTAAGGTAAACATCATAAACGACCCTTTTTATCTCGTTTTTGTCCATGAAATGCTTGATCTGATGGATTATTTCAATCAAATCTGGGGCATCAACAGAACAAATCCTGATTTCATTCCTTGTATATGGAGCGAAGCCAATCCATCTCGTAAAGATTTCCTCTATTGATTCCGCCCCATCATTTCCCAGATATCGATTTGTCTTATTCTCAAACGTTGGTAGCATTTCGATGCTTCCAGAACATGGAAGAATACGATCCTCCGAGGTATTTGTCACAAGATTATTAGCAACAATAAAGTTTAATATTTGTGGCAGTTGCGTGAGGACCTTAGCTAGTACTTTTTTATCTTCCTCTGTAAGTGCGGCCTTTTTATTTGGAAGCGTCATAAAAATCTCGTAGTAACGCCACAAATAAATAGGATGAAGTGGCAATAAAATACCTTTCCATTCTTTTGGCGTTCTTACGTATAGGATGTCTAATAGCAATATCGCCCTAGCAATAAAATTTGTACCACCTGGGCTTTATCTGCCGCATGGTCGGCTCATTATTACAGAAAGCACGATATAACCCATCCCAGGCTTGAATATAATCGATAAGATTATTCTTGCTATTTTCAGAGGCACCAAACAAAAGAACCGGATGATACATAAGCAGGTCAAGATGCATAAGAAGGTTTTTTCGTGCGGCTTTGAGTTTATCAATTATTGGGGAAAATCGCTCAAGCGATTCCAAACCTTTACTATTAAACTGTTCATCAAACTGTTTAATAAACTCAAATAAAGGTTGGTTTCCATCTATACCTCCTACAAAGGAGATAACAGCATCCTTGTTCTCAGGGTCAAATCTGTGCACTGCCTTTATATCCGCAGAAATAGCATCTCTCAGAACACTTTCGTCTGTCTCCATGATGCCACCCCATGAATCGAGACTGCAGAACTTTCCAACAATTTTCCTTAAACCAGTTTGATGGGCATCAAGAGTAATAACACGATCCTCGAAAATTCCTCCAATAGGAGGAATCGATTCATCATTTTCCTCAGTTTCGGTATTGTAATGCTTGTCTAATTCATCCAGAAGATTGCTTATATCCTTTTGCTCCTCATCTCCTCCAAATACGATAGCTTCAGACACTAATTTATCGATTTCCTTGGGGCGAATAGGCGTATTGAAACCTGTTGTTTTGTCAATATCCTGACCATCAGAAGGGTTCGACGTTTCCTTCGGCGCATTATTTTTCTTTTGGGAAGCAGAAAAAAGTTCTTGAACAGTAGTAAAGTCAAGGTCCTTTAAAGAATCTTGATTACCATACTTGTAGAAATTCTGCAAGCTACGGTATGCTGCTTGTAAGCGTTTCTTGTCTTTTACCTTGGAGCAAACAAGGGAACGACTAAGTTTTTTTCTGGAGTCCTCACTTAACTGCCCAATAGCAAAAATTATATCGCGATTTTGAGCGAGGCGATCCTCTGGTTTACTCTTTGTACCAAGGATGTCATCATCCTCAAGCAGGTTTAATCGCCACATATTTTTAGAAATTGCATCCTCAGGTCTTTTGCTTTTCGCTACCGCATTGACAAAATCCTGAACGGCTTCGAATGTATAGTAGTCAGATGTTTTTTCTAATGCTGACCAGAAACTATTCGTAGGTGCATTGTTGTTGCTCTTCACTTGCTTTTTAAGCAAATACTGAGAAACATCTCTCGTACAAATATTTTCAAACTCTGACAAAGAGTGAAGTTTGTCGGTTTCTGTTCTAATAAACACGACTATATGACCTGCATATTTCGGATTACTCCTCCACAAAACAGCCTTTTCTATGGAATCTGTAATATCGTAGGTCTCCTCAGTGTGCTCTGTAATCCCATCGTACCCTATGGCCGCTCCGTATAAATGCTGATTAACTGATGACAAGTCAGCAATTATTAATTCAGGATTGATGCCATCTACTCCTTTTATGATTACGCCAACCTTTAAGCCAGCAAGGTGTTGATTAATAAGTTCCATTACTAGTTCTTGCTTATTTATCATTTTCAGCGCCTCCTAACCTGATCTGCAAAATACCATCGGCCATGATTTCTGCAAAATCCATTGACTCAAGAACATTTGCAAAGGCAGAGAAATTTGCTTCTAGAGCGTCTTCATCAATCTGAAGGATCATACCACTTTGATGAAGGATCTTCATTTCAAATTGTCCGCCACCTATTATAATTCCAAAGCGATCCCATAAACGTTTTCTAATATCTGGTCCACTTATTATTTCACTTGATTTAACGCAGCATCTCAGGAGCATCTCTAAGATGTCCTGCGAAACAACAAAGCGCTTATTCGGATGTAATTTATCAGGCGGGTAAAGAATCCCTGATAAATTACCAAGTGTTCTCAAATAATTAACTGGATGTGAGGAAGCCTCTAACGCAAGCATGTCATACATCGTCTCACCAAATATCGTATACATTTCCTCTCCATCAAGAGTGTTCGCTCGTTCTTTTGCAAGCGCCCACAAGGCATCTAATTCTTCCTTGCTCGCTTTCGATACCTTCTTGCCTTCCTCATACGCTGGCGTTTCTGAGTTCAAAAGATCATCCTTTGTATATCCCTTGTCTTCTTTAAGCCATTTTGCGTAGCCCCATGCATAAAATCTATTGATAGATTTATATATTTGTGTATAAGACATCTCTGATGCACGAGCGACACTACTAAAACTTGGACTTTTACCGCTAAAATCAAGAAGTATAGGTCTCACAGTCTCTCCACAGTAAAAAGCCTCCAGCATGGCCATATACCGAATCAGATTAAAAACACAAAAGAAGTTAAAAAGCCTTAACTGTGTTAAAGGATTCGGATGATGTTGCAGATTGTCAAGCAAGCATGAACCGGCGTCCGCAATACCCTTAGTAAACCATTTCATATGCTCATTCATGCTCTGAAATGCAGAAACATCCTCATATTGATTCTGATCAGTGAATTCCTCCATATCTGCCTCAAGAACAGGTTGAAATAACAGGGTGATGGCATCCGTTCCCTTATCAAGAAGTTGTCTAATATATTCCGCGAGATTGGGGCAATAGGTTCTAGCGATGCTACCGATAAATTCTCCGGCATCCTCATACATTGCTCTCCCAGTCAAAAAGTATTTCGAACCAGCAGAATAAGAAATCATCCCATCCTTCAACCCCTTAACGACATAAACGCCCTTATCAGCAGAAAGAAGTCTCTGCATTTCGTTCCGCATAGATTCGACAGAGTCCTCTGTGACGTTATCTTCAATTAATTCCTTACCCTTGAGTTCCTGATAAATTGTATCAGCATCATTTCCAGTAGGAACACTTCCCTTGGCATCAGAGACAAGTGCCATTTTCTTAATGTTTCTCGTACGGTTGTATTTACCATATATACAGCGAAGAGTCCCACCAGCGATATGAACCGGCTTAACAGCAGACCCATTTGGAGTAAATCCAACATACTTTTTATCAATAGTTCCTCGAACTTCGCGTAGATATATTTTATCCATTATAGTTAGGCCTCCATTGTCTTTTCGCTTTCAATTGATGCGTATTTATTGTCTTCTCGGTCAAGGTTCACCATAATGGTTTTCTTATTCTGAACATCCATCAAGCCGATATCAATTATGTCCTCTTTATCAATGCTGTTATATGACTGCATGTGTTCAAAAAAGCGCCATACCTTCTTTACTAGATCAGATTCCGTGAACAAAACAGGAACACCTCTTTGTGCCTCATTAAGCAAAAGGTACATCCCAAAATCCACCTTTAGAAAGGTATTTGGAGAGGATTTATTTTCCAATCGAATATAATTAGGAAACATATCGATTCCTTTCTGCATACTCGACAGAAGTCTAGGCCGGCCAACGCTTAATTCACTTTTCTTTACTGTTCCAACCGATATGAGCACCTTCCTCGGTTCATTGTTATATCTATGTCCTGTCCATATTTGTAACCGTGAGTTAGAAGCATTAGTTGCTCCAAAAAAGCTATTAAGTTTTCCTATTAGTTCCTTGATTATCTTTCCATCATCCTGTTTAAGGAAATTCCTGAATCTTGATATGTCATCATCGAGAATGGCCAGAAGTTCTTTCCCATACTGATTAAAAAAGAAAAACTGTCTTTTCCTAAGGTTGAAAAGTTTTTCATTATCATATGCTATGGCTTCTGCGGGAACCACAAAGCCGTCTATCCACGAATCAGGATCTATATCGTTTGATAGTATCCTCTCGTCCCAGATAGGATGGGAAATATTGACAGGATCGATAGACTTCTTGATTTCATCAAACAATGCACCTTTTCCTGAATATATCAGATTAACAATGTCATATTCGCCATTTCCAGCAGTCTGGTTCAGTTGCTTGCAGTTTCTATCACCAAAAATCAGATAAGCTATTAAACCTTGTATTTCTCTGATAGTTGCGTGATATCCTCTAAGTGATACTCGCTCCAATACAAGACCAACTCTTTGCTGAAAAAGGTCATTTCTCAGCAAGGCTCGATTTTTATGCACTACACAGTCCACTCTTAACTGGCAAGAGTTGCATTCACTATAATGACTTTCATCTGTCATTTTGAGTATAGCCTGGCTAAGTATTTCAGACGTAAGCGCATCTCGCTTACTGAGATCAAACACAATCAGCGAGTTTGCATCGATATCCTTTTGGTGAAAAACAATCGCATTCGACATTTGCTCATACGCCTTTTTTACCGGTTCAAAATCGTGATATTTTTTATAAACCGAGTAAAGAACAGCCGCATTTATTGCGATAATAAAGGCCTTACCTTCCTTATGAGATTGCTTCCAATGAGAATATATTTCTTCATCAGATAGGGTACTCGCATCAAGTTCAATCATCACCGGAACTTTCAGTTGTTCAAGTTGCTCCCTAAGCATTCGAATAATATGTGTTTTCCCATCGCCAGGATTTCCTGTAAGAACAACGTCCTTCTTGGCCTTCACAGCGTCAAGGACAGCATAATCAAGTTTTGTTTTTAAATGGATTTCAGAAAGGAGATTTGAACCAATATGATCTGCATATGCGCTCATTCCTCTGTAGAAATCACGGACAAATTGCAGTCCTACCTTATTTTCATCATTAGTTGGCATTTGTGGCACCTCCTTGAGTCTCTCAAATCCCCATTTTTCGTCGACATTAAACTGCTGTCCAACCAATAAACTGTTCTTATCAAAATTACGTATTCTCTGGTAAATTGGCTCGAAAGTTAGCCTGCTTTTCAACCACCGGTTTATCCAGTAGTCTATGATTTTTTGTGTGCCTGCCCTGTAATTTGACATATCCGTGTAATAATCCGGCTTTTCTTCTTTGCCCATTAAATATTGAATGGTATTCTTGGCTAGACACGCACCATAGACAATTCGGGACATTGCATGCTTGGAAAAATCCCTTGAGTCCTCATTAGATGATTCGAGCAATTCACGAATAGCCATTGTCAAAAGACGCATCTTGGGACTTGCGCCTTCCCCAAATACGTGATTAATCCGAGTGAAGCCATCGCTTGTTGCTTCCGTTAAACTAAGCGTTGTTGCTTTACTAATGTGCATAGTACCATAGCCAATCGTCATTCCGAGTTTTTTCCATACGACATCATAGTCGCTACCAAATACTCTTCCCGGAATTTTTAATCTGTTATACTGGCTTGATCCAACATAATATAAGGAGGTAGTGCCAACATATAGCAAATCTGCCGGGCGAACAACATCCTTTCCCTTAAGCCTACTTGCAATCATGCTGGCCTTGTTTGAATAACGTTCTTTATAATCGTGGACAACCTGCGGAGATAATGCCAAAAGCGCAACAAGTTTTCCGCCGAGTATTTCATTATAGGGCGGTATTGCACCGCAAACGTTTAATTCCATTAAACTTGAACCAATGTGCTGAGTTTTTTGGGCTACTAAAGCAGTTCTAATAGAAGAATTACCTACTTCGCTGTTGCAAAACTCCACCCATATAGAGCTAAAATCATCAGAACGATAGACGGATAGAAGTTCCTTTTTTGCCATTAAAAGACGACCAAGTTGTTCTGCTCTTTTCCTCCTATATAAAGCGTCCTCTGTTTCTTTTGAAATGCTTCCCAGATCGCTTTTGTCTTCCTCGTCTATTCCATCAATTACCCCTTCTTTTAATAATTCCTGTCTGCGCTGTTCTGCACTTGTAGCAACTTCAAGTAACTGCTGTATATCCTCATCTGTCGGATTCTCAACCGTTGCTTGTGTACAAAGATCTTTATAATCAATACCCGAAATGCCCACTTCTATATATTTAAGAAGCTGGCCAAATTCGATATGGGCCTGCTCAGAGTCCAATTTTGTAATTCTCTCTATAAAGGCCTTTTGGTTCCATCCAATGAAATCATCCCTACAGGTTATCTGAACTGCACAATTTTCAAGGGATGCAATTCCCATAACAGCGTGCATAGGTTGTGCTGCATCTCTAATAAGGTACTGCATTGTTCTTCCAGGTGTTGTCTCTGCAGGAGTTGACCATGTAAGTCGGAAATACCTCCATATTTCCGAGGTTTTTATTCCTGTGTATGCGTCTCGTTCATTTTCAACAACTAATTGCAAGTAAGGTTTCACTGCCTCTGAGGCATCAATGTCTCCGCGTTTTGCACGCAACAGCCGATCATTTAACTCCTTTCCATCGGCAATAAGCTCATCTATACTATGTCCGCTGGAATTCTTACGCTCCATACGTTGAATAAAATCCGTATATGAAACTAGGCGCTCGTGGCGGCTTTCGCTCATCCAATGCTTTAACAGGTTCTTTACCTCTGGAGAAGAACTATCATGGAAATTCATTCCATTGAGACTGGGCAGGCTCATATATAAAACACCATCTCTATAACATGCTTTCCACGAAGCTCTTATGAGATCCCGGAAAAGCATCCAAATGGCCCTATATTTTTTTCGTTGCTCCAAATTATAGTTACACTCAGACTGCACCCAATTAATTTCATCGTTAGCTATTTTCACTATCTCCATAAGTGTAGTCTGCTCAGTAATGTCTGATACGGCATTGTAAAACCGAACTCGAAAATCACCTTCTAGTTTTGGTCTGAAGGGAATCTCCCTATTAAACATCTGTTTGTTACCTCTTCTCTATGTAACACCAGTTATATGGCTGACTTCAAAAGTCTTCTTTTAAAGTTAATTTATTCCTATAGAATAGGTTATTCTTTATTATAACCCTTTCTATCTCCCTTGATTATGCTGCATTTCGCCTACATTTCTTTGTTTTTACTTCAATAACGGTATCATCGTCTGGCAAAGTTTCAACTATATCGTTTAATCCAACATACAAGCAGTAACAGGATCTTAACAACACATCAGTCGCGAAAATTTCATCTTTTTCAATCGTAGCAAGAGGAAAAGAACTTATTCTGGCATCAGTCCAGAGGTTCGTTTTCTTCATCTCCCTATCGATTAACAATTTCCATAATTCCTTATAGATCTTCTTTCTTTTCATGACTCATCCTCTGTCTCTGTATCCCATGATTGTCCATATAGTTGGTTCCATCGGGAAACATTAGAATAGCATGGTTTTTCATTATTCGTTGCGTTTCAGAAGTGT
>CAJMOS010000010.1 GCA_905215015.1 uncultured bacterium
GATCGTGCAGGATTTGAGGTTCGTGACGTACACTACACACACTATGGCCGAATGGGACCGCCTGAAAGAGGCACCCGCTCGTGGCCAGCACCATCCCGCAGAGCAATGCCGCGATAGTCCGGGGAAGCCGCATGCTGGAAATGATGTAGGAAAGGGCAGGGTCGCCACCCTTGCCCAGAAGTGTCCGGACCACTTCGCCGGCAGGATAGGAGGAACTTCCCACCATCAGCGAGGCGAAGGCAAGAACGGCAAGCAGGCAAAGCGGGACGATCCAAATCGCTTTTCTCATGGATGGATCTTCCTTTCCAATTGCTGGAGCGCTTCTCCAAGCCTTGGCCCCTGCCGGGAGACCAGGTCGGTGTCAATCAGTTCGACGCGTCCGTGCAAATCCTTGTAGGGAGATGTCCTGCACCAGAGGTCGAACGTTTCTTCCATCGTCATTCCGTTCATGTTCATCAGCACGATCACCTCGGGGTCGGCCTGGACCAGCTGTTCCTTGGAAAACGCCCAGTTGGTCGCCTGTCTCGCCACATTTTCCCCGCCCGCCATCTCGATCATGGTTCCCAGGTAGGTGTCCCCGGTCGCGGCGCTGTCCATCTCTCCAAAACTGATGGCGAGGTAGGTCCTTGGCTTGGGAAGGGACCGGGTTTCCTCCACGACCTGGCTGACCTCCCGCCTCATCGTATCCACAAGTTCCTGTGCTTTCGCTCCCTCTCCGATGAGCAAGCCAAGGTCCGTGATCAGGGCGTAGGTTCCCTCGAACGAAGCCTGGTGGTTGATGACGCACACGGTCAGGCCGGCACGGGTAAGGCTTTTCAGGACAGCGTCGTCAATCAGGCTTCCGGCTACCACCAGATCGGGTTTCAGGCTGATGATGGTCTCGATGGAGGGGGACCAGAGCGTTCCGATGGATGGAATCGACTGGACCGATTCCGGGTAATTGCAGAAGGTGGTGCGCCCTACCAGCCGGTCTTCGGCTCCGAGGGCGCAGATGGTCTCGGTCAGGTTGGTCCCCAGACTGACAATCCGCTGATATCTGGCAAGCGGGATCTCCGCGCCCCTGCTGTCGACGTAGTGGGGGGTGTCGAGGCCCTTGGCGGGTATCGTTTCCCTGCTGCCACCCGCGAAAAGGGGAAGCGAAAGCGCGCAGGAAAGCAGGATGCGGAGGATCAGTTTCATGGAAGAAAGCCTACTTGGCTCTCCCTTTGCTGTCAAGAAACGGGTATACTGGGCCCTATGGAACGAATCGTCTACCTTCAGGAACTCAAGCGGTACCAGAACCAGCTGAAGCATGCCCTTGCCCTGTACGCGAAGCAGGGACGGACCCCTCTGGACGGGCTGGACCGGGAGCTTGCCTACATCCAGCGTCTGTACCTCTATTTCCTTCGTGATTGCACCTCGTCGGTTCCCTACGATGAGGAGGATGGCACCTATGAGGGACGGGACCTTTCCACGTATATCCGGCAGAATGCCCACCGTCAGTGGTGTGAACCCGAGGAGGATGTGAAGGAGGCGTTGGATCGGACCGTCAGCGAGCTGGAGGATCTGGTTATCAACCCGGCGGGCAACCTGGTTCCCGCAGGCGGTTTCTTCAGCCCGATCGACTTTTCCCTGGCAAGCCGCCATTGGCTCTACGCCGAGGTGGACGAGGATGAGTATCGGGCCTTCCTTGGCGGCAGGCACCAGCGTTCCTGGGTCGATGAGCTGTTCTATGAAAGGGAATTCCTCGCCCGCCTGGAAAGGGAACTCGCGGTGAAGCTTTCCCCTACGAGCGATACGTATAGCGCGGACTTTTCCTTTTGCTGTATGCTATCCCAACAGGGAGGAGAGAGCGGACGATGAGCTACCAGAGAATCACCATCTATACCGATGGGGGATGCAGCGGCAATCCCGGTCCCGGCGGATGGGCCTTCACCCTTGACGGGGATGGTTCTTTCCAGACGGAAATGCATGGCGGGGAGAAGGAAACCACCAACAACAAGATGGAATTGACCGCGGTCATCCAGGCGCTTTCCTACGCGAAACAGCTGGGAGCTGCCGAAATCAATGTCTTTACCGACAGCCAGTATGTGAAAAACGGCATCACCGTCTGGATCAAGAGCTGGAAGGTGAAGGGCTGGAAGACAGCGGACAAGAAGCCGGTGAAGAACCAGGAATACTGGGTCAGGCTGGACGCGTTGGTCAGCTCGCTGCCGGTTTCCTTCCATTGGGTGAAGGGACATGCGGGAATCGAATTGAACGAGCGTTGCGATACGCTGGTGCAGCAGGCAATCGCCCAATACCGCTAAGTCGTTTGCGGATGGGCTTCGAGATAGCCGCTGATTCGGGCCGCGTCACTTTCCGGCCCGTCCAATGTGGCGAGGACCTTGTAGGCCCTTGCCATTTCTTTTCGCTCCTTGATCAGGAACTGGGCGTGGAACCGGGCTTCGTCGGAAAAGCCATGCTCGAGCGCGTATTCCATCACTTCGATCCGCAACTTGGTATCACTGGGATTGAGCCTGAGCACGTCGTCCATCGCGCCCACGGCATCGGCACTCCGGTCCAATTGCTGGAGGATCTGGTATTTCAAGGTGAGAAACCGGAGTATCTGGGGCCAGTTCCGGTAGCCCTCGTCGCAGAGCTGGAGCGCCATCTCCTGTCTGCCGTCCAAGGCAAAGGCAAGCGCCTGGTTGTAGAACAGCCGTCCGTCGGAAGGATTGTCTTCATGTCCCTTGGCGAACAGCTTTGCGGCGGCAGCGTACTGCTTTGCCTCCAGCAACTCCGTTCCTTCCACAAGCGTCCTCTGGACCGCGTTGGTGTGCGCGCAGCCCAGAAGGAACAGGGCGGGAAGGAGCAGGAGGAGGGCTTTCACTTTCCGAGGACCGTCTCCTCGATCTCGCGCACCTGGGCGCGATAGAGGTTGTTGATGTTGGTGCCATAATCGGCAATCAGCTGGATCATGTTGCGGGGATTCGGCCCGACATCCTTTCCATTCAGGCGGTCACCGGCGTCGCCAAGTCCCGGCAGGATGTAGGCGGCATCGTTGAGCACCGGATCCATCCACAGGGTGTAGACCTCGGCCTCGGGGATGGCGCGGCAGATGCGCAGGCTTCCTTTCAGGGCCGCGATCACGTTGATGAACTTGATCGAGGCGGGCTTGATTCCCTGGCTCTTCAGATAGTTGACGATGGTGACCAGGCTTCCACCGGTGGCGTTCATCGGGTCGGCGAAGATCAGGTCCTTGCCATCCAGTTCCTTCAGATTGAAGAAGGAGCGGTCCAGGTCGAGGACGTATTCCATGTTCTTCTCCTTCTTGCTCTCGTCGCGCTTGATCTTGAAGAGGGCGAACGGGGTGACGAACCCATCGGAACTGAATTCCTGGATTTCCTTGCTGAGGATCATCGAAGGGAGCAGAGCGCCACGGAGCATGACGCACATGACGCTGTTATGGATCAGCTTGTCCACGTCAGGGATACGGTGGACGGCGTAGTTCTGCACCGGTAGCGTCACAGGAGTCTTCAGAATGATGCTGCGTTTGTTGGGAAGCGCCGCGTCCCCATAGACATGGCTGAACAACATCTCGTAGGCCCGCTGGATATAGTAGAGGAACTCCTCATGCTGGGTTCTCGGGTCGCGGAGTTTGGCAATCAGGCGGGATGCCTCGCCATGCTGTTCTTCGGGAGTCTCGAACGAATAGACATGGATTCGCTTTACCTCTCCGCTCACTTTTTTCAGATACCGTCCGATATCACGGCTGGCCTCAATCAGGCCTTTGCGGGCGTTTTCCAGCTGGATCACATCGGAAGAGGAATCCAGCACCTTGCAGAAGGCGAGGGACTTCTCGTACATCCGGTTGATTGTTTCAAGGCGACGCCTATCTTCATCATTGAGAAAACCATCGAGGTCGGTGGCATGCAGCACAATCCTATTGCTCATGAAAGACTCCTTCGCAGTGATAGTAGCGCATCTTCGCCTGCGTTGCAAAGAATCTTCGCTTGTTGGTATGATGAAGCGAGAGGTGAAACGATGAATCTCGTATTTCTTGGCCCTCCGGGAGCCGGCAAGGGCACAATTGCAGCGTTGGCGAAGGACTATTATCAGATTCCCCATATTTCGACTGGTGATTTGTTCCGCTCGAACATCAAGAACGAGACCGAGCTTGGCAAGCAGGTGAAGTCTATCCTTGCCAGTGGTGGTCTGGTACCCGATGAGGTGACCATCGCCATGGTCCGCAACAGGCTCAAGGAGAAGGATGCCGGAAGGGGATTCATCCTCGATGGCTTTCCAAGGACCATACCGCAGGCCGACGCGCTGGATGGGATGGCCAAGCTGGATGCCGTGGTCAACTTCGTCCTTGCCGACGAGGAAATCATCAAGCGTCTGTCCGGCAGACGCATCTGCAAGAGCACCGGCAAGACCTATCACGTCCTCTTCAACCCGCCGAAGAAAGAGGGAATCGATGACGAGACGGGCGAACCGCTGATCCAACGTGACGACGACAAGCCTGAGGCGATCAAGCACCGCCTTGAGGTCTACGCGGCATCTACCGAGCCGCTGATCGACTATTACCGCAAGAAAGGGCTGATTGTCGACCTTGACGCCTCCAAGAGCCCGGAAGAGGTGATGAAGCAGCTGGCCGACAAAATACGGAAATAGTCCGGGCCGCAAGGGCAGGAAAAAAGACAGGAATCATGATTGGTTCTTGTCTTTTTTTTCTAACCACTCGATAGGTGGTTGTAGTCTTGTTTCCTCAGCATTCCTCGCTGTCCATTAGACCTTCCATGGAAATTACCATTTGGTAGAGGGTGGGGTTGAGCGTGCTTTCGGAATACTCCACTGGCCGCTGGTGTTCTTCCTTTGCAATACGTGCGGCGAGAATCATCGGGCTACCAATTTTGACATCAAGGATCTTGGACTCGACGAATCCTGCGTTGATTGCTCCGATTTGCTCTTGTCCGACGCTGATGGAGATGTGATAGTACTCCCACAGCGCGGAATACAGGTTGGTAATCTGTCCATTGTAGCTGGTAAGGTTGGGGCAAAAGTGAACCGGAATGTAGCTGACCACATAGCCGAACACCAAGCCGTTGACCAACTTGACCCGCTGAAGCCTGTAGACTTCTTCACCAGGGGAAATCTGGAGGGCTGATGCGATATTCTCTGGCGCCTTGATGGTGTCGATGACAGCCCCTTGTGATTGGGTCTTTGGATCCTTTACCAAATAGATGCTACCTATTCGAACCTCTTTGAACAGGTGGGATTTTTGGAGTCCGAAAGTGGCTTCCTTCGCGTTCTTGAGCGAAACGCGGGTGCCACGGCCTTGGCGGATCTCTACATAATGTTCTTCTTGGAGCGATTGCATCGCTTTGCGGATGGTGGTTCGGCTGCTTCCGTAAATTTCCATCAGCTTCTTTTCTGTCGGAAGAAAGGTGCCTGGAAGCAGTTTCCCACTTTCAATATCGCTTTTTATTGAGTCATAGACTACCAAGTATTTCGGAGTGAATTCATTCATAAAAATAGTATAAAGCGCTTTGGCTGAAAATGCAAACCAAATAGATACCTTCAATAATCAAATAGGTCTCTTTCATCAATCAATGAAAAGGTTGGTATGAATTTGTTTATATAAAATTGTGCTTGACAAGTCAAAATTGGTATTTATACTACTTTTAAGGTATCTAAAAGGTTATTAAAAAAAGATACCATTTAGAGCACAATCCATGGCATTGATTACGCTAGAGATGAAAAGTAAGAAATTGGGATGTCCGACCATGGTCAAGATATTGCTTCCGGATTTTCTGGACGCGATGGCAAGAGGAGTCGGACGGAAGATGAAAGTCCTTTGGCTTCTGCATGGTGCCACCAATGGTCCGAACGACTGGCTTTTGGAAACCAATCTGGCGCGTTATGTCAAAAACAGGAACCTGGTAGTGGTATTGCCCTCTGCCTTGAACAGCGACTATTCCAACTACACCGTCTTCGCAAATGGTTTCGACTTCTGGGATTTCTTTCTCGAGGAATTGATGCCGATGGTCTGGCAATGGTTTCCTGCTTCGGACAATCGGTCCGACAACTATGTCGCTGGATATTCGATGGGTGGTACCGGCGCAATGCAATTCGGATTCTTGCATCCGGAACTTTTTGCTGGGATCGGCATCTTTTCCAGCGCACCTAGGGATATCGATGCCTTGAGGCCTGTGCGGTCGATGAAAAGCGAGCAGTGGCGCAAGGAAGGGACGGACGGCATCCGTTTCCCAGGAGTATATCCTCCAGGCTACAACAAAAAGGAAATCAATATGATTGCCAAATATCCTACGGTAGGAGATTTCCTCGATTCTCCAGAGAACACTTGGGACCGGTTCATCGATGCGGTGAAGAAAGGAAATCTTCCCCCAGTCCTTGTTTCCGTTGGTTCAAAGGACCGCTGTCTGGCGCGTGTCGAGAAATTCAGAACTCTTGCTGAACATATTGGTGCAAAAGGAATTACGTTTGATGTGATTGATGGCTATGCCCACGAGATTGCTTGCTGGGATATCGCTATTCAGAGATTTTTGGACTATTTCAAACTCTAAGGGGGAAAACACATGAAAAAAGGAACAATGTGGATGCTAGGGGTTTTACTCTCAGTCTGTTTCATGGGGTGCACAAAAAATGCTCCTGAATCAAATGCTGACAACGCTACAATGCAAAGTACCGTCTCCGCACCAGTAGCAGAGACGAAACCAAGCATCCGACCTGCAAACGAGGTTGTGGTAGGTATTCCTGGTGAATATGGAGATCTTTCTCCGTTTGGAGGGAACTCTCAAGGAAGGAGCTACGTGAAATACACGCTCTGGGAGACACTGGCAGTGTTCAACCAATTTGGACAGAGCTGGGACCGGATGGACTGGATTCTTGCGAAAGACATCAAGCCGGTCGACGACGTGACTACTGACATCGAAATCTATGACAACATCTATGATACAAATGGCAACCAGATTAAAGCGAGCGATGTCGTATGGAGTTACGAGCAGGCTGCCGCATGTGGCAAGTTCCCAAAGGTTACTAGCAACCTCAAGTCGATCGAGGCATTGGATGACTATCGCCTGCGCATGGTCATCAACAGTGATGGTCTCGGAGACCTAGAGTACATGCTAAGTTATGTTGCCATTGCCAGCAAAGCCTCTTACGATGCCTCCCCGGACAAGATGTCCAACCACCCTGTGACAACCGGCCCATATAAAGTAGAGGAATCGGTGCCAGGTTCTCGGCTTGTACTGGTGAAGAACGAGAACTACTGGCAGAAAGATGCGTCCAAACAAGCATACACCGCCAAACAGCCGGTCGACAAAATCACCTACAACGTAATCAAGGAGACGGCGCAAATGGCTATTGCTTTGGAGACTGGTGCCATCGATGTTGCAGCGAGCGTCGCTTCCAGCGAAATTGACCGGTTCATGAATCCAGATGGAACTGGAAAAAAGGGGTATCTCGTAAAGAGTACTTATGGAGGCATGGCGGTCATGCTTGATTTCAACTGCGATCCGATTTCACCTCTATCCAACCAGTTGCTCAGGCAAGCGGTAAGTTATGCTATCGACCGCAAGGGCATTGTCGCTGGTGCTCTGCAAGGCAAAGGCGAGACAATCGGTACACCCGGCACTCGTGCTAGCTCTGATTACAACCCGGAGTGGGATGCAATCGACTACCCGTATGACCCCGACAAGGCAAAGGGTCTTTTGAAGCAGGCCGGATATAAGGAAGGCCAACTGAAACTCCGCATCATGACCGAGCAGACTGCCGAACAGCCGCTTGTCGCACAACTGATTCAGGCTTACTTGTCCGATGTCGGTATCGATGCTCAGGTTCTGACCTACGACAATGCGCTCTTCAGCCAGTACCGCTTCCAGCCTGACCAGTTCGATATGATGATTGGCATCATGGGAACCAGCGGATATGTCGTCGGTGCCTGGGATTTGCAATTCAATTCAGTCGGATCGAAGAGTGGTGGGGCTGCGGCATGTTTTGTCAAGGATCCAAAGTTGCAGCAGTTGCTTGAAGCTGCAAAAGGTAAGAAAACCCATTCTCCGGAGACCGTCGAAGCGTTCGCCTCCTACCAGCGTGAAATGGATTACGGCCTTGGTCTGTACTGCAAGTCCAGTTTCTCTGTTGCCAATGGCAAAATCACGGACATTGTTTGTCATCCGTTCGGCCATCTGATTACGAACGCTTGCACATTTGCAAATTGAGAATGTTTATGCTGCTCCGGTCTTTGCCGGGGCGGCTGTTGAGTAAAAAAGGATTGGAGTATGTGGAGATACATAGGGAAACGGCTACTGTGGATGATCCCAATAATCCTGTTGGTTGCCGTCTTGATTTTCGTCATCATGGATTTTGTCCCTGGGGATCCGGTGACCATCATGCTTGGAAGTTCGGCTACACAGGAGGAGATGGAAATTGCTCGTGAGGAAATGGGCCTTAACCGTCCATTCTTCATCCGTTTGGGAGAGTATCTGTACCGTGCTTTCCTTCGGCTTGACTTGGGAACTTCCTACCAGACATCCACACCTGTCATGCAGGAACTGGTACAAAGGTTCCCTAGGACATTGATCCTTTCGATTATCAGCATGCTGCTCGCCGTTGCAATTGGCCTTCCTATCGGCATCTATGCGGCCATGCACCGCAACTCGGTCGCAGACCGATTTTCCATGCTGGTCTCGCTGATTGGTGTTTCCATGCCAAGCTTTTGGCTCGGATTGCTTCTCGTGCTTCTTTTTGCCTTGAAGCTCGGGCTGTTGCCTGCCTTTGGGGTGGGCGGAATCGCCTATTACATTCTGCCTGCCTTGTCAAATTCGTTCGGTGGGATTGCAGGTGTAGCCCGACAATCCCGTTCCTCTGTGCTTGATGTACTTAGAGCCGACTTCGTGACGACCGCCCGTGCGAAGGGGCTGAGCGAAAGGCAAATTCTCCTTAAACATATCATGCCTAATTCACTGATTCCGGTCATTACCTACGTCGGTTCGATTTTCGGTCGTATGCTCGGCGGAACTTTGGTTATCGAACAGGTTTTCTCGTTGCCAGGTATTGGAAACTACATGATTCTCGCAATCAACAACCGCGATTATCCGGCAGTGCAGGGATCGGTCATCTTTTGCGCCATAACCTTCAGCATCATCATGCTTTGTGTCGATTTGCTTTATGCGGCGATCGATCCTCGCATCAAAGCCCAATATGCCAGTGGCAAGAGGAGGTAGACAATGGCTCGTGCAAAAAGAAATACTGCAACCAGCATCGTGATGAGGCGGTTGCTTTCCGACAAGTCAACGGTGGTGGGGCTGCTTATTCTGATTTTGTTGGTGCTTATGGCGATATTCGCTCCGCTGATCGCCCCCTATTCATTCAAGAAAATAAATCCGACCATTGCGTTCCAAGGCCCAACAATGGCTCACCCGTTTGGAACCGACGAGTTGGGACGAGATGTCCTTTCAAGAATCATGTACGGAGCCCGCTGGTCGCTTGCAGTCGGTTTCCTCTCGATGATCATGAGCGCCGTCTGCGGTATGTTCCTTGGCGCCATCGCTGGCTACTTTGGAGGAAAGGTGGACAACCTTATCATGCGATGCATGGATGTCCTGCAGTCCTTTCCTCAGCTCTTGCTTGCCATTGTAATCTCCGCAGCATTGGGCTCAGGCTTGGATAAGTGCGTAATCGCTCTCGGGGTTTCTGGCATTCCGGTTTTCTCTCGACACATGCGTGCGAGCATCATGTCGATCAAGGACTTGGAGTATGTAGAGGCAGCTGTCTCAATCGACTGCACCGATGCGCGGATTATCATCCACCACATCATTCCCAACGCACTATCTCCGATTCTCGTGCAGGCTTCGCTCTCGATAGCAGCTTGTATCCTGTCTGCAGCCGCTCTGAGCTTCATAGGCCTAGGTGTACAGCCTCCGACCCCAGAATGGGGCGCGATGCTTTCCGCAGGAAGAAACTACATCCGAGATTATCCGCATCTTGTATTGTTTCCCGGCATTTTCATCATGGTGACCGTACTTTCCTTGAACATGGTTGGTGACGCACTGCGTGATGCATTGGATCCGAAACTGAAGGATTGAGAAGGAGCTTGCCTGTATGAACGAACCATTGTTAGAAGTAAAAGATTTGGTAGTGGAGTACAGTTCTGGAAAGAAGGCGGTGCATGCCGTCAATGGGATTTCTCTATCCCTGGCTGTCGGACAGACCCTCGGCTTAGTAGGGGAGACTGGTGCAGGTAAAACCACGATTGCAAAGTCAATTCTGCGAATCCTTCCAGCCCCGCAAGGTACTGTGAAGCACGGCAGCATTCTATTCCATGGCAAGAACCTGCTAGAGATGGACAAGGAAGAAATCCGTAGCGTGCGTGGAGGGAAGATTTCAATGATTTTCCAGGATCCGATGACAAGCCTGAATCCAGTCATGCGTGTCATTGATCAGATTGCCGAGGGCATACGGGTACATCAAGCCGTTTCCAAGGCAGAATCGGAAAGACTTGCAGTCAAGATGCTCAATATGGTCGGCATCTCGACCGATCGGGCGTATGACTATCCCCATCAGTTCTCAGGTGGCATGAAACAACGTGTTGTCATTGCCATGGCTCTTTCTTGTGAACCCGAACTGCTCCTTGCCGATGAACCGACTACTGCTCTTGATGTTACCATCCAGGCTCAAGTTCTCGAGCTGATTGGCAAACTGAAGCAGGACTACAAGACCAGCCTGTTGATGATTACCCATGACCTCGGCGTTGTCGCAGAGGTGTGTGACTACGTCGCCGTCATTTATGCTGGAAGAATCGTGGAATACGGTACCAAACTGGCAGTATTCGACCATCCTTCTCATCCATATACGGTTGGGCTCTTCAATTCTATTCCGGACCTTCAGAAGGACGTGGACAGACTCAGTCCAATCAAAGGACTGCCACCTGATCCGACGAACTTGCCGAAGGGTTGCCCTTTCTCGCCCCGTTGCCCGTTTGCATCCGAGGCATGTCACAGGGAAGTTCCTCTGTTAAAGGCGTTGAAAGAAGATTCAACTCATTATTGTCGTTGTGTAAGGGAGGCGTAGTGATATGGCGGCATTGATTGAACTGCAGCATCTGAAGAAATATTTCAAGACCCCGACGGGTGTCTTGCACGCCGTCGATGATGTGTCGTTCTCCATCGAAGAAGGGAAAACTCTTGGAGTGGTCGGGGAATCCGGATGTGGCAAAAGCACTCTCGGCCGGACGATAATACATCTTCTGGAGAGTACTGACGGAAAGATTCTGTTCGAAGGAAAGGACGTGACCCACGTGGACAAGAAGCGGTTACACGTGCTACGTCAGGAGATGCAAATCATTTTTCAGGATCCTTATTCCTCGTTAAATCCACGGATGACGGTCCGCGACACTATCAAGGAACCCTTGATGCTTTCCGGACGGTATGTAAAGAACGAGTTGAATCAGGAGGTGGACAGGCTGATGGAGATGGTTGGCATCGAGCAGCGTCTTGCTGACTCTTATTCCCATGAGCTTGATGGTGGACGCCGGCAACGCGTCGGAATTGGCAGAGCGCTTGCCATGCACCCGAAGTTCATTGTCTGCGACGAGCCTGTCTCTGCTCTCGACGTCTCCATCCAGGCCCAGGTCCTCAACTTGTTGATGGACCTGCAGGAAAAGACCGGCATCGCCTACCTGTTCGTTACTCACAATCTTTCGGTTGTGCGGCATATTTCGGATGACATCTGTGTCATGTATTTGGGACAGGTGGTGGAGAAGTGTCCTACCAAAAAACTTTTCAAACACCCACAGCATCCGTATACCCAGGCACTCCTTTCGGCAATCCCCTCGACCGATGTCCATCATCGGCAGCAACGGATTATTTTGAAAGGAGAGCTCACCAGTCCAATCAACCCTTCACCAGGTTGCCGGTTCTTTTCTCGCTGTCTGTACGCCTGCGATGCATGCCGTGAGCCCCAGCATCTCAAGGAATTGGAGGAAAACCATTTTGTCGCATGCTGCAGGGCTGAAGAATTGCCAGAGGTTGGGGGATGAATGCAATGGAAAATATCCAGAAAGAACCGACTGTCATCTGGAACCGCGGGTTCATAAGCGTATTCTTTGTGAACATGATGATGTTCTTCGGCCAGCAGATAACGAATGTGTTGGTACCGAAGTACACATATGCGATTGGTGGGTCACCTATGATGGTGGGCTTCATCGCAAGCTCTTTTGCTTATACGGCTCTATTGCTCAAGGTGTTCGCAGCCCCTGCCATCGACACATTCAACAAGAAGGTGATTCTCGGCATTGCCATCTTCACGATGGCTTTTGCCTATCTGGGCTATAGCTCCTCGCGTTCTATTCCCTCTGTATTGGCTTTCCGGCTCATCCAAGGCGCTGGACAGGCTTTTTCGGCAACATGTTGTCTTGCCCTCGCTACTGACATGCTTCCCCGTAACAAGATTGGTACCGGTATTGGATACTATTCGGTCGCTCAAGCCATCTGCCAGTCCATAGGTCCTTCGGTAGGACTTGCTATGGTGGGACATGTAGGTTATCGCATAACTTTTGTATTTTGCGCCTGCGTTATGGTTGTTGCTGCAATTATGGCGCTGAGGTTGCATACCAACTTCGTACGTACAAAAAAATTTTCCATCCGCCTCAATGGCATTGTTGCGAAGGAAGCCATCGTTCCTGCTTTTCTGATGTTCTTCCTTTGCATGGCATACTACAATGTGACCGCATTCTTGGTTATTTATGCGGAGATTCAGGGGATAAAAGGCAATGTAGGGTTCTTTTTCACTGTCTACGCTATTACCTTGCTCTTCTCTCGTCCATTGGTCGGAAGGATGTCTGACCGGTATGGCACAGTGAAGGTTCTGATTCCCGCC
Source organism: uncultured bacterium (assembly GCA_905215015.1). Taxonomy (GTDB): domain Bacteria; phylum Spirochaetota; class Spirochaetia; order Sphaerochaetales; family Sphaerochaetaceae; genus RUG023. Next base: position 12,862 of record CAJMOS010000010.1, read on the forward strand.
ATGCTTTGTTTCGCCTGTGCGTTCATCCTGATTGGCGTCGCCCATTCTCTGACGACGTTGCTCATCGCCGCATTTGTCTCGGCATTCGGTTACGGAGCATGCCAACCGGCGGTACAGACGCTATGCATGAAAAGCGTGCCAAGGGAAAAACGTGGTGCAGGCAGCACGACCAACTACATCGGGCAGGATGCAGGAAATCTTGTCGGTCCTATAGTCGCAGGGTTGGTGATCGAGCATTTTGGCTACCACATGATGTGGTTCGTGATGATCATTCCGGTCATCATCGCCATGGGTATCGTATTGGTCGATCGGGCTTCGATTACTGCACATACGGCACAAAAGCAATCAGTTTAAAAAATCTGGATGTTGATCATCCAGAATTTTGCTAAAACCAAAATCTTGGAGGTTTTTCTTCCCAGTATGGATGAACCATGGCCATTCCGGAGTTAAACCTTTTGGAGAGAAGGTTTGCCTGTAGGTATGGGAAATTCCTTTTTTCCATCTCCAATCCAAGGAGGGAGTAGGAAATCTCCTTCCCCCAAAAGGGGAGCCATGCATACGAGAGGAAACTCTAGTACCATTGGTGCGCCAATGGTACTGTGCGGATGGTGTGCATTTTCTGTTGCAAATGAGTCGCTTGATTCGAAAAAAAGTGGTTCACCTCCCTTTTTAGGGGTTGAGTTGTTTGGAACAATAGGATTATAAATTTCGCTAATCACATGGAGGATAGCATGGCATATTATTTTGATGAACCTTCCCACACGTTTGGCGAGTATCTGCTGGTCCCTGGCTTCACGAGCCGGGATTGTGTTCCTTCGAACGTCTCCTTGAAAACCCCGATCGTGAAATACAAGAAGGGTGGGTCTCCCTCCATGTCCCTGAACATCCCGATGGTCAGCGCAGCCATGCAGAGCGTCAGCGGGGAGAAGATGGCCGAGGCTCTGGCGCGCGAGGGCGGTCTTTCTTTCATTTATTGCTCCCAGTCCATCGAGGACGAGGCCGCGATGGTAGCCCGTGTCAAGGCGTTCAAGGCCGGTTTTGTCCCGAGCGACTCCAATATCCGCCCGGATCAGTGTCTGGCCGACATCATCGAGCTGAAGGAGAAACATGGCCACTCGACCATCGCGGTGACCGAGGACGGGTCTCCCAACGGAAAGCTCTGTGGCGTCGTCACCAGCCGCGACTGGAGACCGAGCCGGATGAGCCTGGACTGCAAGGTCGCTTCCTTCATGACCCCGCTTTCCAAACTGGTCTACGCCAAGGAACCGATCACCCTGAGCGAGGCGAACGACATCCTCTGGGACCACAAGCTGAACAGCCTTCCCATTGTGGACGACCAGATGCACTTGAAGTACTTTGTCTTCCGCAAGGACTACGACAGCCACAAGGAGAACCCGAACGAACTGCTTGACGAGCACAAGCGTTACATGGTGGGTGCCGCCATCAACAGCCGCGACTATAAGGAACGTGTGCCTGCCCTGGTCAATGCGGGGGCCGACATCCTCTGCATTGATTCCTCGGAAGGTTACAGCCAATGGCAGGCCGACACCCTTGCCTGGATCCGCGCCACCTATGGAGACAAGGTGAAGGTGGGAGCCGGCAATGTCGTCGACGCCGAGGGTTTCCGCTATCTTGCCGACTGTGGAGCCGATTTCATCAAAATCGGTATCGGTGGCGGCTCGATTTGCATCACCCGGGAGACCAAGGGAATCGGACGCGGCCAGGCGACCGCTGTCATCGACGTCGCACGCGCCCGCGACAAATACTGTGAGGAGAAGGGCGTCTACATCCCTATCTGCTCCGATGGTGGCGTCGTCCTTGACTACCATGTCACCCTGGCTCTCGCCATGGGCGCCGACTTCATCATGCTGGGCCGGTACTTCGCCCGGTTCGACGAGAGCCCGACCGAGAAGGTGACCGTCGGGGGCTCCTACATGAAGGAGTACTGGGGCGAAGGTTCCGCCCGCGCCCGCAACTGGCAGCGCTACGACATGGGAGGCAAAGGGGGAAAGCTCTCCTTTGTCGAGGGTGTCGACTCCTACGTGCCGTATGCCGGCGCACTGAAGGACAACGTGCAGATGACGCTGAGCAAGGTGAGGAGCACCATGTGCAACTGTGGCTGCCTCTCGATCAAAGAGCTGCAGAAGAACGCCAAGCTGACGCTGGTCAGCGCCACCAGCATCGTCGAGGGCGGTGCGCACGACGTGCTCCTGAAGGACAACAACACCTCCACCCAGACGGGGAGATGACAGGAATCCTCATGGTCCAAGGAAGGGGAGGTGCAACGCCTCCCCTTTTTTTGTCGCGGCGGAAAAGGCTTCGCTCCAGAACCTTTCTTTCCTTGCCGTCCAGATGATACGTCCGAAAAAGTTCGCGCGAAAAAACCGACAGAGGGCATACGGTTCCAGTCTCCTTTCCGATTGCATATCGCTGAGTAATATCCAAGAGATGAGAAAAATATGTATAAATATGCATAAACACATTGCCATGTCTTCAATCTTTCTTTACAATTGGACAAAACTTTCTTAAGGAGAGGTCGAATGAAAAAGCTTTTGTCTATTTTGCTCTGCACCGCTCTCGCTTCCTCCTTTGCGTTTGCAAATGGAGCGAAAGAGGCGACAGCGTCCCCAGCGGCACCAGCTGCCAGCACGGCGGCTACTGCCGGCAGCCGCGACTATCACATCGGTATCGTCACGGGTACCGTCTCCCAGTCCGAGGATGATCTCCGCGGAGCGGAGGAACTGATCAAGGAGTATGGGACCGTCCAGAACGGTGGCCTGATCCAGCATGTCACGTATCCTGACAACTTCATGGAAGAGGCGGAAACCACCATCAGCGTCATCGCCGGCCTTGCAGACGACCCGAAGATGAAGGCGGTCATCGTCAACCAGGCTGTCCCCGGCACCACCGAGGCTTTCCGCAGGATCCACGAGAAGAGGCCGGACGTGCTGTGCATCGCAGGCGAGGCTCACGAGGATCCTGCCGTCATCGAGAGCTCCTCTGACCTGGTCGTCCAGAACGACTTCGTCAGCCGCGGCTACCTGATCATCCACACCGCTCACGAGCTTGGCGCGAAGACGTTCGTCCATATTTCGTTCCCGCGCCACATGTCCTATGAGACTCTGAGCCGCCGCGCTGCCATCATGCGCGAGACCTGCAAGGATCTCGGCATGCAGTTCGTCATGGAGACCGCTCCGGATCCGACCAGCGACGTCGGTGTCGCCGGAGCCCAGCAGTACATCCTTGAGAACGTTCCTGCCTGGGTCGAGAAATACGGCAAGGACGCCGCCTTCTTCTGCACCAACGACGCCCATACCGAGCCGTTGCTCAAGCAGTTGCTGGCCTATGGCGGCATGTTCATCGAAGCCGACCTTCCGTCTCCTTTGATGGGCTATCCTGGTGCCCTCGGGCTTGACCTTTCCGCTGAGGCTGGCAACTTCCCCGCCATTCTGAAGAAGGTCGAGGATTCGATTGTCAGCAAGGGTGGCGCGGGACGCTTTGGCACTTGGGCCTATTCCTATGGCTTCACCACGACTGCCGGTCTTGGACAGCACGCGATCAACGTTCTGGATGGTACCAGCAAGCTGACCAACCTGCCTGATATCATGAAGGCCTATGGCAAGTTCACGGGTGACGCCCACTGGAACGGCAACTTCTACACCAACGCCGACACGGGCGTCCAGGCGAAGAACCACGTCCTGATTTACCAGGACACCTACATCATGGGCCGCGAGCCGGATCGGTACATGCACGCCACCGAGGTCGAGGTTCCTGAAAAATACTACACCATCAAGTAACAATGGTTTCGCGGGAAGAGGGGAAAGCGTATTTCCCCTTTTCCTGTGTATTGATGGGCAATAGCTGTTTGTCCTATGGATAAAGAGCTCTTGCTCATTTGTCTGTTAGTAAAGGATCGTATATGGAAGCACAGGAAATACCGTTGCTTGAAATGCGCCACATCAGCAAGTCTTTCTTCGGAAACCAAGTGCTGGGTGACGTCAATTTCACGCTCGGCAAAGGAGAGATCCTCGGTCTCGTCGGGGAGAATGGCGCTGGCAAGTCCACGCTGATGAAAATCCTTTTTGGCATGAACGAGATCAGCGAGACTGGTGGTTACGGCGGAGAGGTGCTGATGGATGGAAATGTCGTCCATTTCACCTCGTCGTTGGACGCCTTGGAGGCAGGAATCGGCATGGTCCATCAGGAGTTCTCGTTGCTCCCTGATTTTACCGCCGCGGAGAACATCCTGCTCAACCGTGAGCCGACAAAGAAGCAGTGGATCGCCAACCTCTTTGGCGACCGCATGAACACCATCGACCGGAAAAGGCTTGAGGAGTCGGCAAAGAAGGCAATCGAACGCCTTGGCGTCAAGCTGGACGCTGACATGCTGGTGGGACAGATGCCGGTAGGCCACAAGCAGTTCACCGAGATTGCCCGCGAGCTCTCCAAGGAGGACTCGGAGACAGCCGGCAAGATCCGCCTGCTGGTGCTTGACGAGCCGACCGCAGTCCTTTCCGAGCAGGAGGCCCAGAGCCTGCTGAAGGCGATGCGGAACCTGTCCGCTCAGGGCATCGCCATCATCTTCATCAGCCATCGCCTGCAGGAGATCATCGACGTCTGCGACCAGATCATGGTCATGCGCGACGGCAGGATCATCAAGCAGGTCGTCAACGACAAGAACGTCAACGTCCACGACATCGCCCAGTGGATGGTAGGGCGTGAGATTTCCTTGGACAAGCAGATGGACCGCCACTTCGATTACGCGTCGCATCCGGTGGACATGGAGATCCGCAACCTCTGGGTCAACATGACCGGCGAGGTGGTCCGGGATGTCAACCTCGACATCCATCGTGGCGAAATCCTTGGGATTGGCGGCCTTGCCGGACAGGGAAAGCTGGGTGTCCCCAACGGCGTCATGGGCCTGTTTCCAGCCGGTGGGAAGGTCTCGTTCGAGGGAAAGGAAATCTCCCTGAACGACCCGAAGGCCTGCCTGGATGCCGGACTCGCCTTTGTCAGCGAGGACCGCAGGGGAGTGGGGTTGCTGCTTGACGAGTCCCTTGAGTGGAACGTCAGCTTCGAGGCCATGCAGGTGCAGGGCAGGTACCTTCTGAAGAAAGGGCCGATCACCTGGCGCGACACCAACGCCATTAGCGAGGTGACGAAAAAGTACATCGACATGCTGGAAATCAAGTGCACCTCTTCCAAGCAGCATGCCCGTGAGCTTTCCGGTGGCAACCAGCAGAAAGTCTGCCTTGCCAAGGCCTTCGCCATGCAGCCCAAGCTGCTCTTTGTCAGCGAGCCTACCCGCGGTATCGATATCGGCGCCAAGCAGCTCGTGCTCCGCGCCCTGAAGGAATACAACCAGAAGTACGGCACGACCATCGTCATGATCAGCAGCGAGCTCGAGGAGCTGCGCTCGATTTGTGACCGTATCGCCATCATCACCGATGGCAAGGTGGGTGGGATCCTCCCTGCCAGCAACCCGAGTTCGGACTTCGGCCTGCTGATGGTCGGACAGGCAGTCAAAGGAGGCAACTGATGGAAACCGTGAAGAAAATCGTTGCAAAGTATGGACTTCCACGTGTCATCATCACGCTGTTCCTCTTTGCCCTGTTCGTCGCCGCTCCCTTCGTCGGGGTCCGTGTCGACGAAAGTGTCACCAACACGTTGAACCGCTTTGGCATGAACTGCGTGATGGTGCTCGCCATGGTGCCGATGATCCACAGCGGCTGCGGCCTGAACTTCGGCCTGCCGCTTGGCATCATCAGCGGCCTGCTGGGAGCCACGATGGCCATCCAGCTCGAGTTCCACGGCCTGCTCTGCTTCTTGATGGCCATTGTCCTTTCCACCCCGTTCGCGGTGATTCTCGGCTATGGCTATGGAAAGTTGCTGAACAAGGTGAAGGGGGGAGAGATGATGATCGCCACCTATGTCGGCTTCAGCTCCGTCTCCTTCATGTGCATCATGTGGCTTCTGCTTCCCTATACCAACGCCAGCATGGTCTGGGGCTATGCGGGTAGGGGCCTGAGGACGACGATCTCCACCGAGGGCTACTTCCTGCACGCCCTCAATGACCACTTTGCCATTTCCCTCGGCAAGCTGGTCATTCCTACCGGCATGATTCTGTTCTTCGCCATTCTCGCCTTCGCGATGTGGGCCTTCCTCCACACCAAGACAGGCACCGCGATGACGGCTGTCGGTTCCAACCCGACCTTCGCGCGCGCCTGCGGCATCAACGTTGACCGCATCCGTGTCCTGTCGGTCATCATGTCCACTTGGCTGGGTGCTGTCGGCATCTTGGTCTATGAGCAGAGCTTTGGTTTCATCCAGCTCTACATGGCCCCCTTCTACATGGCCCTTCCTGCGGTCAGCGCGATCCTGATTGGCGGCGCATCGGTAAACAAGGCTTCGATCACCAATGTCATCATCGGCACCCTGCTGTTCCAGGGCATTCTGACCATGACTCCTTCGGTCATGAACTCCGCGATCCACACGGACATGTCGGAAGTCATCCGTATCATCGTCTCCAATGGCATGATCCTGTACGCTTTGACCCGCAAGATGGAGGTGGCGAGATGAGCGATTTGCATTTGAACAATAGGGACAAGATGCAGCGGTTCCTCGCCGACAACATCGTGCCTGTGCTCTTCGTCATCATCTGCGCGGTCGGCATTCCGCTTTCCGGCTACAGTCCCAACTACCTGATCAACGAGGTCATCACCCGCATCGGACGGAACTCCTTCCTGGTGGTCAGCCTCCTGATTCCCATCATGGCCGGCATGGGCCTGAACTTCGGCATGACCCTTGGTGCCATGGCCGCGGAAATCGGCCTGATCCTGATCAGCGACTGGGACATCGTCGGCATCCCCGGCATGATCCTTGCCGCCATCATCTCCACCCCGATTTCCATCCTGCTGGGATGGTGGTGCGGTACCCTGCTGAACAAGGCGAAGGGAAGGGAGATGGTTACCGGCTACATCATCGGATTCTTCATGAACGGTGTGTACCAGCTGATCGTGCTCTACCTGATGGGTTCCTTGATCTACATCCGTTCCAGCAAGCTGGTCCTGCCGCGTGGCTACGGTATCCGCAACACGGTCAATCTGGACGGCATCCGCCAGAGCCTGGACAACCTTGGCGCTTTCCGCGTCGCCGGCATCAAGATTCCGCTTGCCACGCTGGCATTGATCGCATTGGCCTGCCTGTTCGTCGTCTGGTTCCGCAAGACCAAGCTGGGACAGGACATGCGCGCCGTCGGGCAGAACATGGAAGTGGCCCGCGAGAGCGGCATCAATGTGGAGCGCACCCGTGTCGTCTCGATCATCATCAGCACGGTTTTGGCCGGCTATGGCATGATCATCTACCTGCAGAACATGGGGACGCTGAACACCTACAACAGCCACTCGCAGGTCGGCATGTTCTCCATCGCGGCCCTTTTGGTCGGTGGCGCGTCGGTCGCCAGGGCCAATATCGGCAACGTGTTCCTCGGTCTGGTCCTGTTCCACTTGATGTTCATCATCAGCCCGATTGCCGGCAAGAATCTGATTGGACAGGCTCAGCTTGGCGAGTATTTCCGCGTCTTCGTCTCCTATGGTGTCATCACCCTTTCCCTCGTGCTCTATGAGATGCGCAAGAAGCGGGAGATCGGCTACGAGGGAGCCCAGCTTGCCGCGCAGCAGAAAGAGGAGGAGAGCAAATGACCCAGAACTGCAAACGACATTGGTATCAGGCTGTAGCAGTCGGATTGATGCTCCTGCTCGCTGTATGGATGTACTTTCTCGGACGACGTCACACGATTCTCGTTGACAACAAGACCTTGGAGGAGCAGGGAATCCGCGCCTACGACCTGGTTACCGTGAAGGTGGATGACCAGGAACCGGTCGAGCTGACTCGCCGTGGCCGTGACCAGTTTGTCGTCATGGGGCAGAAACACACCTTGACCATGACCTGGACCGACAAGAACTGGAACGAGAACACCCGGAGTTGGAAGATCGCCATTCCGGTCGGCTGGGACATGGCCTTGGTCAGCCTGCCGTACCTCGGCAATAACCCGGAGGCCCCTCAGGATGAGTGGATGAGCGAGTTCGTCGTACAGACGGCTCCTCAGGCTCCCAGTACCGAGGACACCCAGATCGATACGGGCGACTCCTTCACGATGTAAGGGACGTGAAGACACAAAAAGGGCGGGGTGTTTGCCATCCCGCCCTTCGGTGCCTGCAGGGGTCAGTTGAATTGCAGGTTTCTGAGTTCCACTTGGGTCAGCTTGGAGATGAAGAGGGCGATTTCGCTGACATTGGTCTTCATTCCTCCGTTGATCCACTGCTTGATCAGGGCGATCGAGCCGCTGGAGATGAAGAGGAAGATGGCGTGCAGCATCTCGTCGGTCAGCTGGGGGTTCTGCTTCTTCCAGTTGGTGGTGGAGGCCTGCTCGGCATAGGCCATGATCCTGCCGAGGAATTCCTGGTCTCCATTCTTGCCCAGCATCACCGTGCAGATGTCGGCGTTCTTCTGGATCATCAGAAGCAGATTCATCAGCATGTCGCTGATAGCGTCATTGGACAGGCCGCTGGTCAGGTTGGTGGCAATCTCCCCCAGCAGGTCGGTCTCGATTTGCTCAAGCAGTTCGCTGATATCGGTGTAATGGGCATAGAAAGTCGTCCGGTTGACCTCGGCCTTGGCGCAGAGTTCTTTCACGGTGATTTTTGCGATGGGACGGTCTTTCATGAGGGACAGCAGACTCTTGCGCAAGACCTTGCGGGTTCTGACCGCTCTCCGGTCGATTTTCATCTCTTCCATGGATTCCTTCCTTTTGTTCCCTATACTGTAATGCAAAAAATGTTGGTTAGACAACAGATTGATGGGATGTTGTCTGCACTTTTCTCCAGAGAAGGCCATGCATACGGATACAGCCGCACATAGAATGGAAGATACAATCCATATGCAACAAAATCATGTAAATACAATTGAAAATAATATATTTATACATTATTTGCTTGTCGAGGGATTGCATAAATGCGGAATGCAGTAGTACTATTTTTGAACAAGATATTAATATATTAGTCAGACAGTGATTTTTCATGAGGAGGAAACAATGAAAAAACTGATTGCTGTGGTAGGGGTCGCCATGGTTGCCATGGCCTTTGCGTTTGCGAACGGTACCTCTGAAGGTGGAGCGAAGTCCAGCGGAAAGACCATCGAGCTGAAGGTCTCTACCAGCCAGACCGAACAGGCTATGATCAGCCGCTCCTATCAGATGTTCTGCGACAAGCTGAACGAGAAGGCACAGGGCAAGATCCACGCCACTCTGTATCCCGCCGGACAGCTTGGTGGGGACGAGGATGTCATAGAGCAGGCAATCCAAGGCGCACCGATCGCAGTCAACACCGATGCCGCCCGTATGGGTACGTACGTCCACGATATGGGCATCATGATGATGGGCTACTTCATGGATGACTACGACATGGCTCTGCGGATTACCAAGACCGATACCTTCAAGAAGTGGACGGACGAGCTTGCGAGCAAGCATGGCATCCGCGTCCTGGCATTCGACTTCTACGATGGTCCCCGCCATTTCCTTACCAACAAGGAAATCAAGACTCCGGCCGACTTGAAGGGCCTTTCGATCAGAACCATCGGCAGCCCGGTCTGCACCGAGTCCATCGCCGCCATGGGCGCCACTCCGATCGCCATGAGCTGGGGCGAGGTCTACAACGGCATCCAGTCCAAAGCGATTGACGGCGCCGAGGCCCAGGATACTTCCACGTATCCCTCCAAGCTTTACGAGGTCTGCAAGTACATGACCAAGACCGGACACTTCCAGCTGATGCAAGGCCTGATTGTCGGCGAGTCCTGGTTCAAGACGCTTCCCAGCGATGTCCAGACCCTGCTGGTCGAGACCGCCCAGGAAGTTGGCGCAGAGACTGCCAAGATGGTGCTTGATGAAGCGGCAAAGAGCGAGAAGCTGATGGCAGATGCCGGCATGGTCATCAACGAGGTTGATACCGCGCCGTTCAAGGCCGCTGTCGCGCCTGCCTACGACAAGCTTGGCTATGCTGAGCTGCGCAAGCAGATTTACGCCGAACTCGGAAAATAACGAGATTTTCCAAGAAGGGCAGGCCGCATGTCGGCTTGCCCTCGTTTCTTCGTATCTGCTTTGAGGTTCATGATGATGAAAAAATTCGATTCCGTGGTCGTCCGCGTGGAGGAGCTTTTTACCGAGTTCCTTTTGGCGACCATCGCCATCCTTGTCTTCGTTTCCGCAGTAACCAGAAAGATCGGCATGCCGATCAACTGGGCACAGGATTTTTCCTTGCTTGAGTTTGCCTGGCTTACCTTCATCGGGAGCGACCTGCTGATGCGGACCGCTCCGTTGATCACGATTGATTTGATTCTGCTGCACTTGCCCAAGGCTGTGCAGAAGCTGCTTGCCATCCTGTTCGACTTCGGCATGCTGCTGTTCCTTTACGTGCTGGTCCGCTATGGCTTTCCCTTGGTGACCCAGAGCTGGGACCGTGTCTTCAACACGCTTCCGGTCAGCTATGCCTGGTGCACGCTCTGCGTTCCCGTCGGTGCGCTTTTGATGTGCGAGACAACGATTGAGCGCCTGGTGGGAGATATCAGGAAGCCTGTCGCTTCCTATGGAAAGGGGGCGCAGGATGCTTAACGCGATTCTCGTATTCCTCGTGCTTATGTTCCTCGGAATGCCGGTCGCCTTCGCCATCGGTCTTTCCGGTTTGTTCTTCTTCTGGCTGACGCCGGGCCTTCCATGGACCATCATCGTCCAGAAAGCCTTCAGCACGACCCAGTCGTTCACCATGCTTGCCATCCCGCTGTTCATCTTCGCCGGCAACCTGATGAACAACACCGGTCTGACCAAGCGGCTTGTGAAGCTTGCGAACGTCCTGACTGGACACATGTGGGGTTCCATCGGCCAGGTTTCCGCCGTCCTGTCCACGCTGATGGGAGGGGTCTCCGGTTCCGCTGTCGCCGACGCGGCTATGGAAAGCCGCATCCTCGGACCCGAGATGATCGCCCGTGGCTATGGCAGAGGTTGGGGCGCCGCTGTCAACTGCCTTACCGGCCTGATCGTCGCCACCATCCCGCCGAGCATGGGGCTGATCCTGTACGGCACCGTGGGCGAGGTCTCCATCGGACGACTGTTCATCGCCGGATTCGTTCCTGGCATCATCATGTGTATCTTCATGATGCTCGCCATCAGCTGGAGCGCCCATCACCTGAACTACAAGCCGGACCATGAGAAGCCCGCTCCGCTAAAGGAGATGTTGAAGGCCATGGTGGACTCCATCTGGGCGCTGATGTTCCCGATCATCCTGATCGTCCTGATCCGCGGCGGATTGATGACCCCCTCCGAGTCTGGAGCCTTCGCCTGCTTCTACGCCCTGTTCGTCGGCATCTTTGTCTACAAGGAGCTGACGCTGAAGACGTTCAAGGAGACCTTGGTCCAGTCGGTCAAGGATCTTTCGGTCATCACGATGATCCTCGGTTTCAGCGGCATCTTCAGCTACGGCGTCGTCTATGACCAGTTGCCGAAGACCTTGACCAACATGCTGATCAGCGTGACCAACAACCCGTACGTCATGCTGCTGGTGATCCTGATGCTTTTGGTGTTCGGCATGTTCATGGAGACCACGGTCATCACCTTGATCGTCACACCCATCCTGGTCCCGATCATCAAGCAGTACGGAATCGACCCCGTGCAGTTCGGAATCATCATGATGACGACGGTGACCTTTGGCTGCTCGACGCCTCCGGTCGGTGTCGCGCTCTACACCAGCGCTTCGATCATGGGCTGTTCGGTCGGGGAAGCCGTCAAGGCCTCTTGGCCGCTGTATCTTGCAGTCGTCATGGTGTTGCTTGTCTGCATCTTCTTTCCCCAGGTGGTGCTGTTCCTGCCGAACCTGGTCTATGGAACGGCTGTCTGAGTTTTGGTGTCCGATGCGATAAGGCGTCTGACACCAGCGATCCCATCGCCAGGAGAAATCCTGATGCGATGGGATTTTTTTGTCCTTCATGGAACGGCAGCAACCACGGGGATTGGACCCTGTCCTCCGGCTTTGGGCGGAAGAAAGCGGAACAGGTTTGCGTGATTTGTGTACCGTGATGGACGCACCGCTTGTTTTTGTAGTGGGCGGATGGTGCAACAGCAGGGAACGGGCGTGGAAGAACTGCATGCTTGTCTGTTGCGTGAAACTGGTTATGCTTGTAGTAAAGTGTATTATAATGCCTTTTATATACTAAAACTGCTTATTAAAGGTAATATATTGCACTTTAACTTTTTAGATGATATACTCTCGATGGAGACGGGCATGAGAATCATCGATGCATCATCAGACAAGGAAGTCCTGCGCGAAATGGGGGAACGTTTGAAAAGGCTGAGGATCGCCTCGTTGAAGACGCAGGCCGAATTGGCAACCGCAACCGGCGTCGCCCTGAGGACGATCAAGAACCTCGAGTCCGGGAAAGACGTGGCTTTCTCCACGCTCGTCAAGGTCATGCGGGCCCTGCAGGTGCTCCAGAATCTCGATGATGCGATTCCCCCGCAGGAAATCAGTCCGAACGAGATCATGCAGATGGGGAAGCAGCGCGAACGTGTCCGCCGTGGCGGAGGCAGGACGACCGCGTGGAAATGGGGGGATGAAGGATGACGTCGGCATATGTGGTGCTCTGGGGAACCATCATTGGATCCGTTGTGTTTGACGATAGAAGGAATATCGGGATCTTTGAATATGACCCTGTGTTCAGGACTTCGGGGATTGAGGTTTCTCCGCTTGTCATGCCTCTTTCCGCCAGAAGATACGAGTTCCCGCAGTTGCGGACGGAGTCCTTTCACGGACTGCCGGGGCTCCTTTCTGACAGCCTGCCCGACAAGTTCGGCAACGCAGTCATACACGCATGGCTTGAGAACCAGGGAAGAAGTCCCGAGTCGTTCAACCCCGTTGAGCGTCTGTGCTATACGGGGACAAGGGGTATGGGCGCGCTTGAATATGTTCCTGCGCGAGGTCCGGACCCGAGGGAAAGCCAAAGTATCGAGATTGACCGGCTTGTCGGGCTTGCCACAAAAGTCCTGCAGGCGAGGAAGGGCATGCATGTGGTTCTCGGAACCGATTCCCTTGAGGAAATCATCAAGGTGGGATCCTCTGCGGGAGGGGCAAGGGCAAAGGCCGTCATTGCATGGAACGAGGCGACCGGAGACATCCGCTCCGGACAGCTTCCTGCCGCGAGCGGGTACGGGAACTGGCTCATGAAATTCGACGGGGTGGACGGCAACGGCGACAAGGATGGTGATGACGGTCCCCAGTACACCCGGATCGAATACGCATACTACCTCATGGCCTTGGAATCCGGCATCGACATGTCTGAATGCAGGCTCCTTGCGGATGGCGGACGGAGGCACTTCATGACACGCAGGTTCGACAGGGACGTCCGTACCGGAGCCAAGATCCATATGCAGACCCTCGGCGCTCTGGCCCATTTCGACTTCAACGCAAGCGGCGCATACAGCTATGAGGACGCGGCAAGGGTCATGAGAAGGCTCGGTCTGCCCTACACGGACATGGAGAGGTTGTTTCGCAGGATGGTGTTCAATGTGCTCGCCTGGAACCACGACGACCATGTGAAGAACCTTTCCTTCCTCATGGACCGTAATGGAAGATGGTCGCTCGCTCCCGCATATGACGTCACGTACTCGTACAAACCGGACAGCATGTGGGTTGGCAGCCATCAGATGACCGTCAACGGGAAACAAGGCGATATTGGTTTGCACGACCTTGTCGCGGCTGGGGCAAGCATGGGAATCAGGGAAAACCGGGCCAGGTCCATTGTCATCGAAGTGCTTGGAGGAATCGCTGGATGGGACGGCTTCGCGAAACGCGCCGGCTTGTCTGAAAAGCCAGCTGCCGCGATAGGAATGCGCCTGTCAGAATCCCAAAAGCGCTTTTTCCAGGAGCTTCGCGCAAGTACGAAAGAATGGTGATGCAGGCATGCCGCCTGCTGGCGCCTTCCATTGACTTTCCATAATGCATTCTGCTAGATTTGTCTGTGCGGCCGGATAGCTCAGTGGGAGAGCAGGTGCCTTACACGCACCGGGTCGGGGGTTCAAGCCCCTCTCCGGTCAAACTGAAGGGGAGTAGTCCTGAAAAGGATGGAGTCAACAGCCGGCATACGCCTGGTTCCATCCAACCGCCTTTGGCGGGTGCACAAGACCTTCTGGATTTCATGTCCAGGGGGTCTTTTTGTTTGCCCCCTGAAAGGAGTTTCGTATGGGTATGGTGCAAGTCGGAGTGCTTGTGATGGTGCTGGCCATGTATGCCATCGTCATCATCAAAAGCGAATGGAAGGTGTGGGCCAGCGTCATCTGCGCGGTGCTCATGGCCGTCACCGGCATCGTCAGCTTCCATGAGGCGGTCTTTTCCATGATCAACTGGAACGTGCTGATGATCTACGTTGGGTCGATGGTCATCGCCGAGATGTTCCTGTACAGCAAGGCTCCTGCAGTGCTTGCCGACCGGATCATCTCCTCCAGCAAGAATGTCGGGCATGCCATCGTCGCGATTCTGGTCATGACCGGCATCATCAGCGCCTTTGTCGAGAACGTCGCCACCGTCCTGGTCATGGCCCCCATCTGTCTAGCGCTGAGCAGGAAGCTGAAGATGGATCCGACCTACTTCATGGTCGGCCTTGCCGTCATGGCCAACCTCGAGGGGACTGCCACGCTGGTGGGCGACCCTCCGAGCATGATCTTCGCCAACTACACCGGCTATGGGTTCAACGACTTCCTGTTCCACGCAGGCAAGATCTCCATCTGCTGGTTCATACAGGTGGGGTTGTTCTCTGGTGCGTTGTACTTCCTTTTCCATTTCCGCAATGCCGAGCAACCCCCGAAGGTGGAGGGGGAGAAGCTGGTCAGCTGGGTGCCGACCATCCTGCTTTTGGGCATGGTTTTCGGCCTGGCCCTCTGTTCTTTCCTGCAGAGCGGTGTCGGGTTCCTCAGCGGTTCCTTTGTGCTGGCCCTGGGTATTGTCGCCGCCCTCTGGTATCTGCTGGGACAGAAAAAAGGGAAGGACGAGACCCTTGCCATGCTTCGCGGCCTGGATTGGGAAACCATTTTCTTCCTGGCCGGCATCTTCGTGGTCGTCGGCGGCATCGAGAACTCCGGGCTGTTGGAGTTGCTTGCCGGCCATATGGAGGCCCTGATTGGCGGCAATGTCCTGGTTGGTTTCATCATGATCCTGCTGGTCTCTGTCCTGATCAGCGGTTTTGTCGACAACGTCCCCTACATCATGGTGATGCTGCCGGTCGCCGACCAGCTGGCCAAGGGGCTTGGGCTGGCTCCCGAGCTGTACATGTTCGCCCTGTTGATCGGCTCCTGCCTGGGTGGCAACCTGACCTGCTATGGCGCTTCGGCCAATGTGGTCGCCGTCGGCATCCTGAAGAAGCACGGAGTGCCCTGCAACTTCGGCAGCTGGCTGAGAATCGGGGTTCCGTTCACCTTGATTACCACTGTAGCCGCTGCTGTTTCCCTCTGGCTTGTCTGGGCTTGAGACTCGTTTACAACATCGGGACTGTTTTGGTACGATAGGGGCATGCAGTCCCATGTGGTTTTCCAGCAGTATTTCCTGTATTTCGTCGTGTATTCCGTCTGCGGGTACTTCGCGGAGGTCATCTACTGCTCGTTGCTCCAGCGCAAGCTGGTCAACAGGGGCTTCCTGTACGGGCCGTGGATCCCCATCTACGGCTTCGGCGGGCTGGTCATCCATGTGGCTACCTCTTCCATGCACGTTGCCGCCGGCAATCCGGTGGTTGTCTTCTTCACCAGCATGATGAGCGCTTCGGTCATCGAGTACATCGGTTCCTGGTGGATGGAGAAGGCCTTTGGCCTGAAGCTGTGGGACTACAGCAGGCACCGCTTCAACATCAACGGCCGCGTCTGCCTGCTGAACAGCACGCTGTTCGGCTTGGGCGGACTGGCCCTGACGTACGGCGGCCATTCCTCGGCAGCCGGTTGGGTGGACAGGCTCAGCCCGCAGGCGCTCGCCTGGTCGAGCAATTCGTTGTTGTTGCTCTTCACCGTCGATTTCGTCTGCTCCGTCTACCGGCTCAAAAAGTTCCGTGAGGGACTGGCGGAACTGCAGCGCCTGGTCGAGCAGGGGAAGGAGAACCTCGAGCTGCTGAAGACGATGGACCGGAAGGAAGTGGCGGAAATGGTCCAGAAGCGGTTCGCCGAGAAGGCGCTTTTGTGGAAGGGCAGCTTCGAGCGGCAGAGCAAGCGCCTGTTGTCCAAATTCCCGACCATGCAGGGAAGCTCGTTGCCCCACATGGACGAGCTGCTTGAGCGGTTGAAGGCCGAAGACCCCTTGAAAGAATTCAAACAGAAGGTTCTGAAACATGATTAAGGAAACACTCGAACAGGTCCGCGAGGAGATTCGCGACGCGGAGAAAGCCTCTGGCAGGGCAGAGGGTTCGGTACAGTTGATGGCAGTCAGCAAGCTGCATACCTATGAGAACGTGCTGGAGGCCTATGCCTGCGGCCAGCGGCTTTTCGGAGAAAACCATGTCCAGGAGGTGGAGGCGAAATTCCCACCCCAGCGCCCAGAGGGGATGGTGGTGCACCTGATCGGCCATCTGCAGAGCAACAAGGTGAACAAGATCGTCCCCTTGGTCGAAGGCATCGACAGCGTCGACTCGCTCCGGTTGCTGGAGAAAATCGAGAAGGCGGCCGCCGCCGTGGACAAGACGATCGAGGTGCTGTTCGAGGTCAACACCAGCGGAGAGGAGCAAAAAAGCGGCTTTGTCTCCGACGAGGCGCTTTTCGAGACCCTGTCCCGTGCGGGGGGGATGCCCCACATCAAGGTGAAGGGCCTGATGACGGTCGGCCCGCTGGGTGGCGACGCCGGCAAGAACCGCCAGGCCTTCAGCCGGTTGCGCCAGTTGCGCGATGTCTGCCAGAAGCGCTATCCCGCTCTGGACTTTTCCACGCTCAGCATGGGCATGAGCGGGGATTTTCCCATCACCATCGAGGAGGGCAGCACCATGGTCCGCATCGGTACCGCCATCTTTGGCCCCAGAAACTACAACCTGTAAGCCTATGAAGCGATGCCTGGCCACGGTATTGATCCTCCTGCTTCTCCTTCCGCTCTCTGCGGCGGAGACGGTGACGTACGAGCCATACCAGAGCGGGGAGTTCCCCCAATGGGCCTATGAGCTGCGCAGAGGGGAAACCCTGTTCTTCGGTTCGCTGGTCATTACCTTTCCGATGGTCGTTCTTGGCTGGAACGGAATCAACCTGATGGGGGGTGACCTGCCGACCTCGCCCGCGTTCGAGACCACGCTGAAGCAGGCGGGGGTGGCCTGCGTCCTTTCGCTCGGTATCGCCATTGCCGACTGGATCATCGGTGAAGTCCAGGAGAACCGACTGAATGCCAAGCAGGACTATTGAGAAACAGATTGTCGTCTCTGGCAGTGACGGGAAGACCCGGCTGGACAAATATGTCGCATCCCTCGGCGAGGTGCCCCGCACCGTCTTTCAGGACAGGACCGTCCAGATTTCTGTCAACGGCAAGAAACAGAAGAAGAGCGTCCTTGTACACGACGGAGACCGCATTTCCCTTACCTACACGGAAAGCTTCTTCGAAGGGGTGAAAGCGGAGGATATCCCGCTGGATGTCCTGTACGAGGACGACGACGTGCTGGTGGTCAACAAGGCGCAGGGAATGGTGGTCCACCCGGCCGCAGGCAATTGGGACGGCACGCTGGTCGGAGCGTTGCTGTTCCGCTATGGTTCCGGCTTCGCCGACGAGGAAGGTGACGAGCTGCGCCCGGGAATCGTCCACCGTCTGGACAAGGATACCAGCGGGACGATGGTGGTCGCCCGCAACCCGGAAAGCCAGCGCCGCCTGGTGGAGCAGTTCAAGGCCCACACGACGCGGAAGATCTATATCGCCATCGTCAAGGGGCATTTCCCCACAGACCACGGCGTCATCGAGACCGGCATCAAGCGCTCGGAGCGTGACCGCAAGAAATTCTGCACGTGCCCCTTGGACGAGGGCAAGCGCGCCTATACCGAATATCAGATTCTCCGACGGTATCATTCCTGCAGCCTTGCCAGGATCACCATCAAGACCGGACGGACCCATCAGATCCGGGTCCATATGGCCTCGGTCGGCCATCCGGTCGTAGGGGATCCCCTGTACGGAAAGGGCGACGACAAGGCGACGTTGATGCTGCACGCGTTCGCCCTTTCGTTCGACCAGCCGATGACGGGAAGGCGCCTTACGTTCCGCAGCCCGATGCCGGAACGGTTCAAACAGTATTTGAGCGGTCAGCGCTCCAGAATTTGAGGTTGTCCAGCTCGTTCAGGTCCTCGTTGAACAGCCGCTCGATACCGATCTTGCTGATGGTCCCGTGTCCGGGAAAGACCAGATAGTTGGTGTCCATGCTGGTGAGCCGTTGCTTGATCGAGGCTGTCAGCAGCTCATGTTCCAGGTAGCCCGAAGTATGCGCCACCAGGCTTGCTTCAAGCGTGTCACCGGTGAAGATGGCATGGTCGATCACGTAGACCATGCTGTCGATGGAATGCCCGGGGATGTGCATGGCTTTCACCGTGAATCCCGCGATCTGGTAGCTGTTTCCATCCTCCACCACCAGATGCTCCTCGTTCAGGCCATGGGTGGAGCCGGCATAGACATCCAGGTGGTCATACACTTTCTCAAGGGTGCCCAGTCCTTTGCTGTGGGCGCTGTGCGTGTGGGTCAGCAGCACCGCCTTCGGCGTAAAATGGGCTTGGCAGAGCAGGCTGACAAGGGGTGCGTCGACATGGCCGGGGTCGATGATGATCGAGTCCCCGCCTGCATCGGGACCAACGACGTAGGTATTGCAGAAGCCGACAACGGAGAAGTGGGGGTAGATTTTCATATGCGGAGGATTTCCTCCGGGTTGGAATACTTGAAGCTGACCCGCCGCTGGTCGGTGAAGGCGAAGTTTGTCTTCTTCAGGTTGCAGTCCTCGAAAGGCGTGTCCTTCAGGAAACTCGAGGAAAAGTTGGAGTAGTAGAGGTCGCAGGAGTTGAATATGGAGGAAATGCTGTCGATGCCGGAGAAGTTGGAATGGACGATGAAACTGCCGGAGAAGTCACAGTGGACCAGCTTGCTCCCGGAGAAGACGGTGTAGCGGCAGTCGATGTCGTGGAAGACACACTGGTCGAACATGCAGAAATCGAAGAAGGAACTGATGAAGTGGACGCTGGAGAAGTCGACCCGGCGGAAGGTGCACCAGGCGAAGTTGCACCCGGCTATCGTCTTCTTCTGGGAAAGCTCCATCGGTCCGAAGATGGCGCTGGTGATGCAGAAGTCGTCCAGTCGTTCCGGACCGAGCAATTGGTCTCGTGCCTGCTCGAGCAGCGCCTCTTGGTCCTGGCTATGGCGGAAACAGTAGTCGCTGCCAGTGGAAGCGTAGTGGTTGCAGCCCTCGTGCGCGCACAGTCGAAATGCAAACATGCTAGCACTTTCCGACTCCGTCCGGTTGTTGTCAAGTTTCTTCCCGTTCTGTACTATCGGAGAGGTATGGAAACCCGCATTGGCTTGGTGCTCAAAGGCATCAACAACATCTATACCGTCCGCTACCCTGATGGAGCCGAACGGCTATGCCGGATCAAGGGCAAGCAGTTGGCCCACACCGAAGGGGAATACAACCCGATCGCGACAGGTGACTGGGTGGAGGTCACCGACGACGGGCAGATTCTGGCCCGGAGGGAGCGGAAGAGCTCCTTCGTCCGGTGGAACGTCAAGGGCCTTTCCAACCAGAGCGTGGCGGCGAACATGGACCAGGTCCTGGTGGTCGCCTCGGTTTCCAATCCTCCTTTCCGTCCTCGTTTCCTTGACCGGGCCATCGCCTGCGTGCGTGGCGCACAGGTGGTCCTGGTCCTGACGAAGTGCGACCTGGGGGATAGCGGTGAAGACCAGAAGTTGCGGTTCGACACCTATCGGGAACTGGGCTATCCGATTGTGCGGGTCAGCGGCAAGACGGGCGAGGGACTGGAAGACCTGAAGGGCCTGCTGAAGGGCAAGGTGAGCGCGCTGGTGGGGCAGAGCGGGGTAGGCAAGTCGACTCTGGTCAACGCCCTGTGCGGCAGCGACCAGCGGACGAGCGAGATCAGTGGAAAATACGATCGTGGCAGGCACACGACCAACCATGCGGTCATGCTCTTCCATCAGGACTACACGCTCATCGATACGCCGGGAGTACGCGAGCTGCTCCCCCCCCACGGGGATCCCCGCGCGATCGAGCGGAGTTTTCCTGAGTTCCGCGAGGCCGGTTGCCTGTACCCTGGCTGCCTGCACCGGGATGAGCCTGGCTGCATGGTGAAGGAGCTGGTTGCCAATGGGAAGATTCTCGCCGACCGGTACGAGAGCTATCTGCATATGCTTGACACCCTCGAGGATATGGCTCCCGGCTGGATCAAGGTGGAGAAGAAGATGCCCAAGAAGAAAAAGTTGAAATACAAGGATTACCATGGAGACGCAGAGTAGCAAGGATCTGGAATACACTACCGTCCTGGCCTCGTTCAAAGAGGCCTGTCTGTCCCGGGAGGGAAAAGAGGTGCTTGAGGGCCTTTCCTTCTGCCAGGATCGCCAGGAGCTGGAACGGCGGCAGGCGGTTATCGGCGAGTATGTCAGGTTGATGTCCAGCGGCATGGTGGAGAGCCCTGTCTCCTTTCCCGACATCACCGACGCCATCAGGCGCCTGGACGACATCCGCTACACTCCCGACGGGGCGACGCTGTATCAGATCAGCTCCTATATCCGGGCCGCGGTTCGCCTGTGCGCCTTCACCAAGAGCACCCTTGAGGACAAGATCCCCATGGCCAACCTCTCCGGCCTGTTCGGAGAAGGGGTGGAGGCTCCTCTCCGCTTTGTCGCCGACGAGATCCGCGATACGCTGGAGCCCGACGGATCGGTCAAGCCGACCCATCCCGCCATCGCCGCCCTCCTCAAGCAGGTGGAGACCGCCAAGCAGGGACGTATCTCGTTCTCCCGGCAGTATATCCATGCCCATCAGGAGCAAGCTCAGGCAGACCAGGGGGTCTGGAGGGATGGCCGGCTGGTCATCCCGATGCGCAGCGACCGCACCAGCAAGGAGCAAGGTTTCGTCAACGGTTCCTCGGCAAGCGGGAACACCCTGTTCCTCGAGCCGTTCCGGTTGGTCGAGCTGAACAACGAGGTAACCCTGGCCCAGCAGCAGATTTTGATCGAGACAGCCAAAATCCTTCGGGCCCTTTCGGACAAGGTCAAAGGAGTCCGACGCGCGCTTTCCCATCTGAGCGGACAGGTCGGAGTCGCCGACTGCTGGTACGCCCTTGCCCGGAGCGCCCATCTGGGGGACATGCACCAGTGTCAGGTGGGGCCGACGGTCAAGCTGCTGATGGCGCGACACCCGCTGCTTGGCGCCAAGGCCGTCCCCATCACCGTCAACCTGGATGCCAAGGTGCGGGCAGTCGTCCTGACAGGTCCGAACGCCGGCGGCAAGACCGTCACCATCAAGACGATCGGACTGCTGGCCATGATCAACCAGCTGTGCGGCTACATCCCCGCGAAGGAGGGAAGCTCGCTTCCCCTGTTCGACCAGGTGTTGACCGAAATCGGTGATGGCCAGAGCATCGAGGAGGGCCTTTCCACGTTCAGCGGCCATATGCACCGCGTCGCCGAGGCTTTGCAGTCCATGACATCCAGAAGCCTGGTGATCCTTGACGAGCTTGGCAGCGGCACCGACCCGGTCGAGGGATCGGCCCTGGCGCGGGCGATTCTGGAGGAATGCCTTGCCTGTGGTTGCCTGACGCTGGTCACCAGCCATCATGGGGTGCTGAAGGAATTCGCGTACGCGAGGGAAGACGTGATGAACGCCTCGATGGCTTTCGACGAGCAGAGCCATGAGCCCACCTTCCAGGTGGTGCAGGGCGTACCCGGCGACAGCCACGCGCTGGATACCGCCGTCCGCCAGCATATCCCGCCACGGGTCATCGCACGTGCCAAGGAGTATCTGGGTACCAGCGCCGTCCAGATTGGCGAAGTGATCAAGGGACTCGAGAAAAAACGTCAGGAACTTGACCGCAGGGAACTCTTGGTCAAGCAGCAGGAAGGGGAGATCGCCCGATTGAAAAAGGAGCTGCAGGAGAAGGAGCTGAGACTCCGCCAGCAGCGGCTCGAGATTGTCGACAGTCAGGACACCGAGCTTGCCAGATACCTGCGTAACAAGAACAAGGAAATCGAGCACCTGCTTGCCGAGCTCCGCACGTCGGGCGGCCTGACCAAGGAGCAGGAGGACAAAGCCCGCGCGGCCGTCAACAACCTGAGGAACAAGAAGGAAGAGACCGAGCACTGGCTGGCCAGGGAGGAACGCTCCTTGGACCGTGTCCAGCCTGGCAGGACCTACGCGGCCGGAGACCATGTCCTGTGCGGGACAACGCGCCGCCAGGGGGTCGTGACCAAAGTTCTGAAGAAGGACACCTACGAGGTTGTCGTCGGATCCATGCGGATGACGATGAAGGGCAAGGAGCTGTCCCCGGACACCACGAAGGAAGAGCCGGCAAAGTTCGCCATCGCCTATACCGGCAGTACTCCCGATCCCGTCTTCGAGATGGACGTCAGGGGGCTGACGTTGGAGGAGACGCTCAGGAAGCTGGACTTGCAGATCGAGAGCTGTCTGGTCCATGGAGTGACCCAGTTCGGAATCATCCATGGGTTCGGGGACGGGATTCTCAGCAAGGGAGTGCGCGAATATCTGGACAAGCACCCCGCAGTCAAAAGCCATCGCTTCGCGGAGCCCAACGACGGAGGCATGGGAAAGACCTACGTCTTCCTGTAGGTCAGCCTGC
The DNA here is from genome assembly GCA_905215015.1 of uncultured bacterium. Lineage (GTDB taxonomy): Bacteria > Spirochaetota > Spirochaetia > Sphaerochaetales > Sphaerochaetaceae > RUG023. Next base: position 35,747 of record CAJMOS010000010.1, read on the forward strand.
CTCGTGCAGACGCACGGGAAGCTCGAGGGAAAAGCGCGGATTCCGCAGCTCCTCGCCGGGGAGGGAGAGTTCCAGCTGCCTGTGTGCCCTGAGCAGGTCGGCATAATCCCTGGCAGAGGAAAGCCTGTTCGCGGTACGTATCCCGAAGGGTTTCCGGTCGTCCAGCTTGTGGACATCATGTACGTCGCTACCGGCAGTCACGCACAGTCCCCATCGCTTGGCGTAGTCCCGGGACCGCTGGTCCTCGAAGATGCTGTCATGCAGGTTGTATCCCTCGATTCCGTCCACTGCACGGGGCCAGAGGTCGATGGCGGTCTCGTAGTCCCGCTCCCGGTAGGGGTGGGCCTGGATGACGGCGCCGCCTCCCTCGTGGACCAGCTCGTACTGCCTCGTATGGCTTGCGGTGACGATCTCGGGATGCTGGAGGAGCCATTCCCGGTCCAGACCATAGACCAGATATTCGTCGTTTCCTAGCCTTGCCTCCCACCCGAAGAAGACGTCAAGGGCCGCCTTTGCTCCCGCCTCTTTCGCGCGGAGATATCCTTGGAGGAACTCGTCGACCTGCCGTTGCCATGGAAGGGATTGGTCGATGGCGCAGTTGCCGTTGAAGAAGTGGTCGGTGACAAAAATCCCGGTATAGCCGAAGGCCTTGTAGACGGGGATGTAGTCCTCAGGCGAGGAGATGCCGCATCGGCTTCCGACATTGGTGTGCAGATGTGTCTCGTACAGGTAGCTCATTTGCTGTAATCCACCTGGCTGAGGATGACGGCGAACAGGACGATGGCACAGCCGGCCAGCTCGATTCCGCTGAGATGCTGCCCGAGGATCAGGAAGCCGAAAATGGCGCTGAACACCGATTCCATGGACAGGGGGATGACGGCAAGGCTCGGACCGAGCATCCGCTGTCCGACCGCCTGCAACGTGTAGGCGACGCCGGTGGACATGACGCCGGTGTAGAGGATAGGGATGGCAGCCGAGCGAAGCGAAGCGGGATCGGGTTGCTCCCCGGCGCAGATGAAGGGCAGGCAGATGATGCCGGCGGTCAAGAACTGGAAGGCGGAGAGCACCAGGGGGTCGGCCTCTCGGAAATGGTCGACAAGAAGAATCTGCAGGGCGAAGAAGAAGGCGCAGAGCAGCATCAGCGTCTCGCCCTTGCCGAAGCCATCCATCCGGGCCCCGCAGAGCAGGAACAGTCCGAGGAGCGCAAAAAGGACGCAGAACCAGTTCTTCCGGGTCACCTTTTGGCCGGTAATCACGGCAAGGAAAGGAACCAGGACCATGTAGAGGCTGGTGATGAAACCCGCCTTGCCGGTGGGCAGCAGGCCGATGCCCGCCTGCTGGATCACGCAGGCGAGGGTGATGGCGATGCCACAGCACACGCCGCCCTTCAGACTGGAGCGGATCTTGTCCTTGCGCTTGATGACGATGGGAAGAAGGACGAGGAACCCGATCAGGAAACGAATGCCGTTGAACGTCCAGGGACCCACGACATCGAACGAGACGCTCTGCGCGACAAACGCCATGCCCCAGATTGCCGAGGCGGCCAGACAAATGATGAAACCCATAGAGGGTAACCTACTGTACTGGAAAATTTATTGCAAGATGATTGATTGGCCCGTATGCCACCAACTGTGCTACTATACAGGCATGTCTGATTACATGAATGGAACCGGTATCCAGTACCATCTGCATACCAAGAAGGGCGACGTCGGCCGCTATGTGATCCTTCCCGGGGATCCCGGAAGGGTGGAGAAAATCGCCAAACATCTGGAGGACCCCAGTTTCGTCAGCCAGAACCGCGAATTTGTCATCTGGAACGGGACTTTGGAAGGTGAGACGGTGACCGTCTGCTCGACCGGCATCGGAGGGCCTTCCACCGCGATCGCCATCGAGGAGCTCAGCCAGTGTGGTTGCGACACCTTTGTCCGCATGGGAACCTGCGGCGGCATCAAATTGTCCGTCATTGGCGGGTCGGTCGTCGTCGCCACCGGTGCGGTGCGCCAGGACGGCACAAGCCGCGAGTATGCCCCGATCGAGTATCCGGCGGTTCCTGATTTCTCGGTCACCGAGAGTTTGGTCGCCGCCTGCAAGGTGCTGAAGCTGGACTGGCACGCGGGCGTGGTCCAGAGCAAGGATTCGTTCTACGGGCAGCATGACCCGGAAGCGATGCCGACCGCGTCGGAGCTGACGTACAAGTGGGAGGCGTGGAAACGGCTTGGCGTGCTTGCCAGCGAGATGGAAAGCTCGACGCTCTTCACCGTCTGCGCGCGGCTCGGAGCCCGTAGCGGCGCCTGCTTCTATGTCGTCGGAAACCAGGAGCGCGAGAAGCTTGGCATGTCCAACCCGAAGGTCTTCGATACCGAGGTCGCGATCAAGGTGGCCGTCGAGGGTGTACGGCAGCAGATCATCCGCGATAAAGCGTGACCCCGCCTCGGGCGAGCCTGTCCATTTCCCTTTCGGCGAGAGACGCCAGGTCGGTGTCCTTCTCCTCGACCACCAGGTAGGGTTCGATGGAGAAGAGCTCCAGCCCGATACGGGTATAGTCTTCCTGCAATGTCCTGTTGGGAAACTGTTCCATGTCCAGCAGGAAGCGGATATGGACGATATCCTTCTGGATGTCCTCGCTGGGGACCAGGAGGGTCTTGTCGTTTTGGATTTCGATGATCCGGATCAAGCCTCGCTTGGGTATATCGGTAAGCAGATATTTGCGCGAACGTGTTTCTTGCATGGCAAGCAGTATAGCAAAAATCCCCAAATAATTCTTCTTTTATACCAAATACTTTTGTTTGCACGCGTTTTCCTTTTCAGTTCGCCGGGAAATTTGCTATACTTCCGAGGAAACTTTTTTGTTACCATGTCAAATAAGGTAGGAGTCGAGATGGCATTACAGATTGAAGATTTGGTTGCTTCCATCCGCAAGGACGGGGTCGAGGCAGCGCAGAAGGATGCCGACAAGATCGTGAGCGAGGCGAAAGCCCAGGCACAGCAGATCGTGGACCAGGCAAAGCGTGACGCTGCCCAGCTGAAGGCTGACACCGAACGTGAGCTCAGCGTGCGCGACGCCAGTGCCCGCGCGACGCTTGCCCAGGCAGGACGCGACGTCGAGCTTTCGCTGAAAAAGGCCTTGAGCGCCCAGCTGGACCGCCTGCTTGAGGCCCGTGTGGAGAAGGCTCTCGCCCCAAGCGAGCTTGCTTCCCTGATCACCAGCGTGGTCAAGAGCGGTGTGGTCGACACCAAGAAAGAGGAAATCCAGGTCAACGAGAAGACCTGCAAGGCGCTGTGCCAGGAGCTGGCCGTCAGCCTTGCTGGCGAGCTGAAAAACGGACTGGTCGTCAAGCCGGTGCGTGGCGTCGACACGGGGTTCCGCATCGCGGAAAAGGACGGCAGCGGCTTCTACGATTTCAGCGCGGAAGAGATTGCCTCTCTGCTCAAGCCCTTCCTCGGTGACGAGATGGCGAACATCGTCTTCACCGCATAAGGGGGACGGAATTGGGTTCCTATTATTATCTGGTCACCTCGCTTCCGATGCTTCGATACGACAGCCCCAGCCCCATCACGGTGGAGCAGTTCCTGGCTGCCTGCAAGAGCAATCTGGGCGCGGGTGACTACCACCAGGTGCAGTGCGCCCTTGACGGGACTCCCTCAGGCAATCGTTTCCTGAAGAAGTACCAGACGTTCTGCCAGATGGTACAGAGTGAACTCAGCGAGCAGCGGGCGCATAAGCTCGGCATGAGCCCGGAAAGCTATCGGAACAACGGAGCGAAAAGCTACGTGATCACCGAGGCGGTCCGCAAGGCGCTTGCCGACGAGAACGTGCTCGATGGCGAGATGGCGTTGATCGTGCTCAAGTGGAGCTATCTCGACGAGATGAGCGCACAGCATGTGTTCGATCTCGACGGTCTTCTCGCCTACGCGCTGAAGCTCGGTATCATCACCAGGAAGAGCCTCTTTACCCAAGAGGCAGGCAATGCGGAATTCCAGCGGTTGTTCCAGCAGCTGGAATCCGACATCAAGTCAATGTAGTGGAGTTATCTATGGCACATACAAATGGACGTGTTGTCGCAGTGAACGGCAACATGGTTGCAGTAGCATTCGATGACGCGATCAGCATGAACGAGGTGGGCTACATCCATAGCGGGGACACCCGTCTCAAAGGAGAGGTCATCAGAATCAACGGCAAGACGGCGAGCATGCAGGTGTTCGAGAGCACCAACGGCGTCGCGGTCGGAGATGCCGTCGAGTTTACCGGAGAGATGCTCTCCGTCGAGCTTGGACCTGGCTTGCTTACCCAGATCTACGACGGCTTGCAGAACCCGCTTCCGGAAATGGCCCAGCAGTGCGGCTTCTTCCTGCAGCGCGGCGTCTACCTGAACCCGATTCCCGACAAGGACTGGGAGTTCACCCCGCTGGCGAAGGTTGGCGACAAGCTGCATCCCGCCGATTCCATCGGCTGGGTCCCCGAGGGAATCTTCCAGCACCAGATCATGGTTCCTTTCTCTTTCCCGGAAGGGGAGTACACCGTCAAGTCGATCAAGGCGAAGGGCACCTACAACGTCCGCGACGTGGTCGCCGTGGTCACCGACGCGAAGGGCGAGGAACATGAGCTGTCCATGGTCTTCTCCTGGCCTGTCAAGAGGGCGATCACCAACTACGAGGAGCGTCTCAGGCCGGATGAGCCGATGGTGATGAAGATCCGCCCGATCGACACATTCCTGCCGGTCGCCAAAGGTGGTACCTTCTGCGTGCCTGGCCCGTTCGGAGCCGGCAAGACCGTCCTGCAGCACATGGAAAGCCGCAACGCCGACGCCGATATCGTCATCATCGCCGCCTGCGGAGAGCGTGCCGGCGAGGTCGTCGAGATCCTGAAGGAGTTCCCCGAGCTGAACGATCCGAAGACGGGCCGCAGCCTGATGGAGAGGACCATCATCATCTGCAACACCTCGTCGATGCCTGTCGCCGCCCGCGAGGCCTCCGTGTACACGGCGGTCACCATGGCCGAATACTACCGCGAGATGGGACTGAACGTCCTGATGCTCGCCGACTCCACCAGCCGCTGGGCTCAGGCAATGCGCGAGATGAGTGGCCGTCTGGAAGAGATTCCGGGCGAGGAGGCCTTCCCTGCCTACCTGGAAAGCCGCATCTCCAGCTTCTACGAGCGCGCCGGCAAGGTGAAGCTGCGCAGCGGCAAGATCGGCTCGGTCACCATCGGCGGTACTGTCAGTCCTGCCGGCGGCAACTTCGAGGAACCTGTGACCCAGGCCACCCTGAAGGTTGTCGGCGCCTTCCATGGGCTTTCCCGTGAAAGATCCGACGCCCGCAAGTATCCTGCCATCGACCCGCTGACCTCTTGGAGCAAGTACGTGGGCATCATCCCCGCCCCGAAGGTCGAGTACGCCCGTTCCATCCTGTTCAAGGGCAACGAAGTCAACCAGATGATGAAGGTTGTCGGCGAGGAGGGAACCAGCGTGGACGATTACGTCACCTACCAGAAGGAGGAGTTCCTTGACGCGGTCTACCTGCAGCAGAACTCCTTCGATCCGGTCGATTCGTCCGTCGAGGTGGACCGCCAGCGGTACACCTTCGACCTGCTCTTCCACATCCTTGCGGCACGTTTCCGTTTCGAGGACAAGTCCGAAGTACGGTCGTTCTTCAACCAGCTGAGACAGATGTTCCTTGATTGGAACGGCATGGCTTGGCAGAGCGGGGATTTCAAGTCCCAGGAAGAGAAGATGCGCAAGCTGGTCGAAACAAGGTTCGCCTCCTATGACAAGGAAGCGGAGAAGCTTTTCTAAGGAGTCGGATGATGCAGAAGGTTTATACGAAAATTGAGTCCATTGTCGGCAACGTCATCACGTTGCACGCCACTGGAGTACGGAACAATGACCTTGCCATCGTGAAGACCAAGATGGGCAACAGCTACGCCAACGTCATCAAGCTCGACCATGACCTGGTCAGCCTGCAGGTGTTCGCCGGCGCCCAAGGTGTCTCCACGGGAGACGAGGTCCGTTTCCTCGGGCACGCCATGGAGGTCTCCTATTCGGACGCCCTGCTCGGCCGTGTCTTCGACGGTGCCGGCGAGCCCCGCGACAAGGGCCCGGCCTTGACCGACAACATGATCACCATCGGCGGTCCCTCGGTCAACCCGGCCAAGCGTATCACCCCGAAGACCATGATCAGGACCGGTATTCCGATGATCGATGTCTTCAACACGCTGGTCGAGAGCCAGAAGCTCCCGATTTTCAGTGTCAGCGGCGAGCCGTACAACCAGCTGCTTGCCCGCATCGCCATGCAGGCGGAGGTCGATTTGATCGTCCTTGGAGGCATGGGCTTGAAGTACGACGACTACCTCTACTTCCGCGACACGCTGGAGAAGAGCGGAGCCATGAGCAGGACCATCATGTTCATCCATACCGCCAGCGACCCGACGGTCGAGTGCATGATGATTCCGGATATGGCTCTGGCTGTCGCCGAACGCTTCGCACTGGATGGAAAGAAGGTGCTGGTGCTGCTCACCGACATGACCAACTACTGCGACGCCATGAAGGAAATCGCCATCACGATGGACCAGGTTCCGTCCAACCGCGGATATCCGGGCGACCTGTACAGTTCCTTGGCCAGCCGCTACGAGAAGGCGGTCGAGTTCGAGGGTGCCGGGTCGGTCACCATCCTCGGCGTCACCACGATGCCTGGCGACGATGTCACGCACCCGGTTCCGGACAACACCGGATACATCACCGAGGGCCAGTACTACCTGAAGAACGGACACATCGAGCCCTTCGGCTCCCTGTCCCGTCTGAAGCAGAACGTCAACAAGGACACCCGTGACGACCACCGTTCGCTGATGGACGCCATGATCAAGCTCTACGCCCAATACAAGGACACGGTCGAGAAGAAGTCGATGGGCTTCATGATGTCCGACTGGGACGAGAAGCTCTTGAAGTACGGAGCCTTGTTCGAAAGCAAGTTGATGGACCTTTCGGTCAATATTCCTCTCGAGCAGGCTCTTGACCTCGGTTGGGAGATCCTCGCCGAGTGTTTCGAGCCCAACGAGACCGGTCTGAAGAGCGACCTGATCAACGAGCGCTGGCCGAAGAAGCTGGCGTAAGGGAGATAGGTGATGGCCGTCAAACTGACGAAAAACGAGCAGAAAGTCCAGAAAGACGCGCTGAAGCAGTTCCAGCGGTATCTGCCGACTCTGCAGCTGAAGAAACAGCAGCTGCAGATGGTCATCCGTCAGATCCAGAGCCAGATGGAGGAGCTGAAGGCGAAGCAGAAGGCAGTGGTTGCCGGAATGCAGGACTGGATTGCCGTCTATAACGAGAACACGGCGTTCAGCCCGTCGCTGAAGATCGAGCATCTGGTGAAGGTCGACAAGGTGGTCCAGACCACCGGCAACATCGCCGGCGTCAAGATCCCCGTCTTCAAGGAGTTGGAGTTCAAGCCGATCGTCTACGACTTGAACGAGTATCCGCTCTGGGTGGACAGGGGGCTCAGCGCCTTGCGGGATGTGGCACGGTACGATGCGCTGGTACGGACTCTGGAGCAGCAGGTCGACCTGTTGGGCAAGGAGCTCAGGACCACGACGCAGCGCGTCAATCTGTTTGAGAAAGTGAAGATTCCGCAGGCGAAGGAGAATATCCGTCGCATCGGAATTTACCTCGGGGACCAGCAGACCAGTGCGGTCGTCCGCGGTAAGATCGCCAAGAAGAAACTGGTACGGGAGGCCTGAAGCTATGATTGAACCGATGAAAAAGGTCTATCTTGTCGTGCAGACCACCCGCAAGAAGCAAATGCTCAAGGCCCTGCGCAAGGCCGGCATCGTCCATGTCCAGGATGCTCCGAAACCGGTGCATAGCGGAAAGGCCGATGAGATCGGCAAGCAGGCCGAGAACTATGCGAGGATCGAGAGCGCTTTGCTGGAGTTCGGTGACGCGAAGAAGACCCCCCAGAAGCGACTGGACGAAAAGGCCTTCTCGCAGTGGGCCGAACGGGTCACGGCGCTTCTTGACCAGCGCAAGACGTTGAACGAGCTGGTGGCGGGCGACACCCGCGAGCTCGAACGGATCCAGGGGTGGGGCGACTTCCATGTGGAGGAGCTGAAGGATCTGGAGAGGCATGGCATCAGCCTGGCTTTCTACACGATCGGGCCCAAGGAGCTCGCCGCGCTGGATTGTGGCATTCCGTTGATTGTCCTCAGCGATGTGGATGGCCAGAAGGCCATCGCCGTCGTTGGCAGCGACGCCTATGTGCCCGGCGGCCGTCGTTTCGAGCTGCCCGCCAAGGACGCACAGACGCTCCGGGACGAGCTGGAGACGAGCCGCAAGCAGCTGGAGAGTATCCAGACCGAGCTAGAGGAGGGAGTCGCCTATCTCGACGCGCTCAAGCATGCCGAGAAGGTGAACGCCCAGGCCGCCATCTTCCAGAAGACCAGCGACGAGATGGGAGGGGACCAAAACAGGTGTTGTGACACATAAAAATTTACAGCCGAATAAAACCTATACA